>JAGCTK010000139.1 GCA_017963715.1 Alphaproteobacteria bacterium
ATCATTGTTCTTTGCGTAGACAATACAACTGTTACCTGACGTATCAACATGGGCATTTTGAGGCAATTTATCTATAGATCTGTTGTTAACGTACGGATAGTCCGCACATGTCTTAATTTCAATACTGCAATCTGCACCGCAATGCGTGCTGTCACATGGCGAATGGCACGATTTCAAATGTGATAAATTTTTAAGCACAAATGCATAAAATTCACCGGAAGTGCTCTTATATATTAAATCATCTGCTGCGTAACCGACAATTACGCCGTTTTTCTTTATTGTTCCGTCAGCCTGCGCTTCACCGATCACTGCACCGTTAAATCCGTAAGCCGTCGAACATTCCGGTCCGTAATAGCCGATCACATTACCGTTTTTATCATAAACCAAATTAGTCGTACCAATCACATTACCGTTTGAATCAACAATCAAACCATCACTATGGACTTGGCCAATTGACTGTCCCGTGGTAGGATCAACCAAGTTATTGCCGACAACAAAGCCTATAAACGTACCGTTTTCATCATATGCCAACGAATCTGCCGTAAAGCCGACAACCACGCCGTCTTTTGTGATAATACCATTATTTTTCTGGACATCACCGATATATGTGCCGTCTGTTGCATAAGCCTTACCCGTCAACGGATCATAATAACCGATAACATTTCCGTTTGCGTCATATACCAAATTGCTCGTTGTACCGTTTGTGCAGACGCCCATTTTATCGCATGAGCCTTGGCAGACACCGCTGTTGCATGTCTCCGCACCCGTACATTGAGAATTAGATGTACATGTTTTATTCGGAACCGTGTAGGTTGTTTCTTCTTCACCCATAGGTGTGATACCGCTGTCTTGGTCAACAAAACCGATAACATTACCCGTCGTATCGTAAATAACCTTATCAGCCGTACGACCGATAATATCATCGCCGTTTTTAACGGTACCGTCGTCTTGCAATGTGCCGATGACATTGCCGTCAAAATCAAAAGCCGTCTTACCATCCTCGCCGATATAACCGATAACGTTACCATCTTCATCATAAACCAAATTTGTCGTACCGATGATATTACCATCATCATCTATCACCGTTCCATCACTCTGCACCGTACCGACATGATTGCCGTTGATATCCACAACCTCGCCGTCTACCACATATCCGATAACATTGCCTTCAAAATCATACGCAACTTTATCTGCCGTATGACCACTCACATTACCGTCAGAAACCGTTACCGTACCGTTGCCGCTTACTTCGCCGATGACATTACCTTCAAAATCATACACCGTATGACCGTCATCACCGACATAGCCGATGGCATTTCCGTCTTCATCATAGACAACCGTCTCAGCGACATGTCCGATAACATTACCGTCAGGATCAATAATGGTTCCGTCGGATGTGATATAGGCCACAATACTGCCGTCAACATCTTCAACCGCAATAGCGTAACCTGGTTTTGGTTTAACCGCTTTGTGGCACGGACCAAACAAGCTTGCCTTATCTTCACATATCATCGTACTCGGGCAAGTGTCATAATATCCCGCTTCATTATTACAAACACATGATGTGCTGTTTTCGCCCTCGGCAACCATCCACGTCGGACATTTTTCACAAAAGTATTTTGTGCCGGGCGCACCGCAAAATGAGGTTAATTTTTCTCTGACATACTGACTTGATATACATTTATCTGCCGCAATATCCCAACCGCGTTGTTCATCCTGTGGACATGATTTACAGCTAAAACAGCCCGCATGACACGGCTCACCTGCAGCCACTGACACAGTAGGAGCGACCGGGTTTCTACCATATTGACAGTTCGGGTTAATTGATGCGCCTGCCGGACAAATGCTGTTACAACTTTCAGCACACAAGGTATAAGTCGAATCTGTCGGACACGTAATAATCGTCTTACACCACGTCAACTTACTGTCTTGCGTATACCCTAAATCTCGACAGCTGACGTTCACGCACTTTTTATAACTTGCATCATAAGGGCAACCGATGGCCGCTCCTTCGGCACAGGTAATATCCTGTTCAAAACCCAACGTGCTACAGTCAGGCAGTTCCTCACATTGCAAATTCTGGCCGTGCGCCACACTGCTCAGGAACACACAAACCGCTGATGTAATCACATTCCGGATGATTATATTACGCATCATATTTTTATCCTTTTCTTTCGTTGTCCGACAACAAACATCAGAACGAGTGCACCGAAGATATCAACAAACATCATCGGCAACGAATCGTTGCTGAAAAATGGTATACCTTTATCATTCCATATTACACGAAAAAAATCAAAAGTAAAGAAAAAAAACAAAAAAAATTCGCTATTTTTTAGCGAATTTTTTGAGTAAATTTTATCTGTTTTTAATCTTTATGCCGAAACGTGATACGCCCTTTTGTCAGGTCATAAGGTGTCATTTCAATATCAACCTTATCGCCGACCATCACACGAATGCGGAATTTGCGCATTTTTCCGGCCGTATGTGCCAAAATCTCAACACCGTTTTCCAATTTAACGCGAAACATAGCATTCGGCAGTTTTTCGACCACTTCGCCGGTCAACTCTAGCAATTCTTCTTTGCTCATATAAAAACCCTCTGTCAATAAAATTTTTGTATGCTATAAACTTTTTTTTGCGTTTTTGCAACGTTTTTTTTCAAAAAATCCCCCGCCGCAACCCCTCGTTATCCGCTTTTTGCACGGCAAACCGCTTTCAAAACGGTTTACAAAACGACAAAATCGGTTGCAGAGCACAAAAAAATCTTTATACTTAATGTGTTCTTGAGACAATTTCGTGAGGTCATAATGACGAGAGAAACTGATTTACAAACCGCTAAAACAACAATTCTGCGTGAAATTGATACATTGCGTATTTTACACGACAACTTGGACGAATCTTTTTGTGATGTTTTGGATACCATTGAAAAATGTCGCGGTCGTTTGATTGTTACCGGCATGGGCAAATCGGGCCATATCGGCCGCAAAATTGCGGCAACGCTTGCCTCGACAGGCACGCCGTCGTTTTTTGTGCATCCCGGAGAGGCCAGCCACGGTGATTTAGGCATGATTACCGAAGAAGATATCGTGCTTGCCATTTCAAACGGCGGTGAATCAAAAGAACTGTCGGATATTTTGACATATTGCAAGCGTTATCATATTCCTCTCATTGCCATGACCAAAAATCCCCAAAGCACACTCGGTAAAGCCGGCGATTATTTGCTCAAGTTGCCCAATGACGGTGAGGCTTGCCCGCTCGGATTAGCCCCGACCTCATCCACAACCGCCACGGTTGTTTTAGGAGATGCTTTGGCCAGCGCTTTGATGAAGCGCAAAGGTTTTTCCGAAACAGATTATAAACTGCGTCATCCGGGCGGCAAACTCGGTGCGATTTTGTGCAAAGTCTCCGATTTGATGCACACAGGCGATGAAATGCCGCTTGTGACGGAAGATGCCATCATGCAGGATGCGCTGATTGTCATGAGCGCCAAAATGCTCGGTTGCGTCGGCATTGTGGATAAAAACGGAAACCTCGTCGGTATGATTACCGATGGTGACCTCCGGCGCTGGATGTCACCGAAATTGATTGAAGAAAAGGTTTCGGCCGTCATGACAAAAAATCCCAAAACCATCAGTCCCGACGTTTTGGCCAGTGAAGCCGTTTATGTGATGAACAATACCGGTCGCGGCATTACAAACCTGTTTGCCGTCAAAGACGGTAAGCCCGTCGGTCTCATTCATATTCACGATTGCTTGCGTGCCGGAGTTGTCTAATTGGTCGACTTAAAAAAAATAGATACATTTTTTGAAGACACACGCACATTCAAAAACGTTCGTGCCGATACGCCGGGTCGTCCTTTGCGCTACAAAGAAAATCGTATGCGCCTTATCAAATTGATTATTCCGTCCGCCGCAGCCGTTTTGATTGCCCTACTCATTATTTTTTCAACATCTAAAAAAACAACTTTGTTGCCCGAATATGATTTAACCGTACCAAAGGTTGGCGAACTCGAAAAACTGCGCGTTGAAAACACCACGTTCAGCATCACGGATTTAGACGGTAAAATCAGTTCTTTTACAGCCGATTTGATGGAAGAAACCGAGCCGCAGTCAAAAATCATCAAACTCACAAACCCAAAAGGACAATTGGCCATTGACAATCAAGGCAAAAAAACGGATATAACGGCAGATATCGGCTATTATAATCAACAAGATGAAATTGTCACGGCATCCGGCCATATCGTTGCTGTTTATGACAACGACACCACCGTCAAAACAAATGCCGCTTTATACAATTTCAAAGAAGCGTTCGGCCAAGGTGATGACAAAGTGTTTATTGCCGGAGATTGGGGCAAAATATGGGCCGACGGCTTTGTCTATGATAAAAAAACCGAAACATTGACCTTAAAAGGGCATACCGAAATGTTGCGTGAGGACAACACTTTGACCGCCTCTCAAAAAACAACTTATTTTAAGTTGTTAAATCAAGTTATTGCAGAAGGTGATGTTGTTTTAACGCGGCCCGATTTAACACTTTATACAGATAAAGCCGTCATATTTTTAACCGACGCCAAATCGCCCGAAATTGTCAAAGTCGAAGCCTTCGGCAATGTTCGTTTGACCACACCGCAGGCAGAAGGTGCGGGAGAATACGGTCTTTATTTACCCGACCAAAATTTATTTGAACTCAGCCATCACGTTGTCTTAACAAAGGACGGCAATTTGATATATGGCGATAAAGCAGTATTCAACACACAGACTTCGGTCGGCAGACTGTTGTCGGCTTCAAAACAAAACCGTATCACCGGCGTGATCCGAGGGATCAACCTGAAAGGAAAAAAACATGGCACACAATGATTCCGTTTTAGAGATTTTTAATATCGGCAAAAAATATAAAAAACGCACGGTCTTAAAAAATGTATCTTTGCATGTCAAACAAGGCGAAGCCGTCGGTTTGTTGGGGCCGAACGGTGCCGGTAAAACAACTTGTTTTTACTGTGTGATGGGTTTGATTGCGCCCGACTACGGCGATGTGCATTTGGGCGGTCGAGACATCACCGATATGCCCAGGTATCAGCGTGCGCGGCTCGGTATCGGCTATTTGCCGCAGGAAACATCCGTTTTCAGAACGTTGTCCGTTGAGGACAATATCATGGCTATCTTAGAATTGGTCGAAAAAGATCCGCACAAACGCAAGGTCAAACTCGAAGAATTGCTGGCCGAATTTTCGATTGCGCATTTGCGGCAGTCGGCAGCCATTTCGCTTTCGGGCGGTGAACGTCGCCGTTTGGAAATTGCCCGTGCATTAGCATCAAATCCCGATTTTATTTTATTGGATGAGCCTTTGGCCGGTATCGATCCGATTGCCGTCGGCGAAATTCGTTCGTTAGTTTCACAACTCAAAAACAGAGGCTTGGGTGTTTTAATTACCGACCACAACGTCAGAGAAACACTCGACATCATCGACCGCGCTTACATTATTCACGGCGGCAGTGTTTTGATGGAAGGCACGCCCGCAGAAATTGTCAACAACAAAGAAGTGCGCAAAGTTTATTTGGGTGAAAATTTTTCGCTTTAATCTGTTCAAACATCGGCACTACTCATATTTTTGATGTGACGAATGCGCCATCCCGAAACAAAAATCGCATCAAAACGCACATCAAAACCCTGCCATTTTTTGTGCCGCGCAAGGTACACCTCGGCCGCACGCACAATGCGTTTTTGCTGTGTATTTTTAATAGCCGACAAAGCATCTGTCATATTTTGCCTGCTTTTGACTTCCACAGAAACAAGCGTATGTCTTTTGCATGCCACGATATCCAA
>JAGCTK010000140.1 GCA_017963715.1 Alphaproteobacteria bacterium
ACTTTGCCCTCTTAAACTTTTGCCGAAATATGAGAATCGTCATATGAACAGCACAATTCACCTAATTTACCTTTGACGGTGACAACGTTTGACTTGATGTCAACGTTTACGCCCTCAGGGATATTAATCGGATATTTTCCAACTCTTGACATATCTATTTTCTCCCTTAAAAGACCTGACACAAAATTTCACCGCCGACATTGGCCTTTCTGGCATCGTTGTCGCTCATCACACCTTGCGGCGTAGAAACAATCGAAATACCAAGACCGTTATACACTCTCGGCAAATCTTTCACGCTTGAATAAACGCGACGGCCGGGTGTCGACACACGGTAAATTTCGGTAATAACGGAAGCACCTTCAAAGTACTTTAATTTAATATGAAGTTCATCAATACCGGGCTTAACATTGACTTTTTCATAACCTTCAATGTAACCCTCTTTTTTCAAAACTTCCAAAACATTTTCACGCAAATTCGAAGCAGGTGAGACCACATCACTCTTCTTCGCTCTCTGTGCGTTTCTAATGCGTGTGAGCATATCGCCCAAAGGATCAGTCATAGCCATGTTTATATCTCCTTTACCAGCTAGATTTTACCAAACCGGGAATTTCGCCAAAGCTTGCCAAATCTCTCAATTCAACACGGCTTAAACCGAACTTCCGGTAATAACTACGTGAACGGCCTGTCAATTTGCAACGGTTGCGAATTCTGATTTTCGCAGAGTTGCGCGGCATCGAGGCCAATTTTAAAGTTGCCTGAAATCTTTCTTCCGGAGAAGCGTTTTTATCCATCACAACTTCTTTTAATTTCAGACGGCGATTAGCATACTTCTCGGCCATCTTAACTCTTTTTAAGTTTCTATATACTGAACTTGTTTTTGACATCGCAAAATCTCCGCTTATTTCTTCAAAGGCATGTTAAATGAGGTCAGCAAGAATTTTGCTTCTTCATCCGTCTTGGCTGTTGTGCAAATCACAACATCAAGACCTCTGATGTCCTCAACTTTTTCATAGTTGATTTCAGGAAATACGATTTGCTCTTTGATGCCGAAAGCAAAATTGCCTTTGCCGTCAAAGTTTTTGCCCGTAATACCATGAAAGTCTCTGATACGCGGTAAAGCAATATTGACCAATCTTTCCAAAAATTCATACATTCTGGCTGATCTCAATGTCACTTTACAGCCGATCGGCATACCTTCTCTGACCTTAAACGTTGCAATAGATTTGCGTGCTGATGTCATCACGGGTTTTTGACCTGCAATCAATGTCAACTCATCCATCGCATTGTTCAGTTTTTTCTTATCGGTAACGGCAGCGCCGACACCCATATTCAAAACAATTTTCGTCAGCTTCGGAATCTCATGTGGGTTCTTGTAACCGAATTTTTCCACAAGAGATTTCTTTATGACGTCGTTATATAATTTTTCAAAATTTGCCATAAAATTTTCTCCTATTTATCGATTACTTCACCGGTCTTGCGTGCCACACGAACCTTGTTGCCTTTATCGCTCTTGTAGCCGACTTTCGAAGGCTTACCTTGAGAAACAATGGCGACGTTGGAAACGTGTACGGCTGCCTCTTTGGTAACGATACCGCCCGCGCTCTTTTGGCTCGGTTTGGTATGTCTTTTTACCAAGTTGACACCTGCGACAACAACTTTTGACTCTTTGGGCATAGCCTTTAAGACTTCACCCGTTTTGCCTTTGTCGTCACCTGAAATGATGATAACCTGATCACCTTTTTTAATTTTCATTTTAGGCATTACAATACCTCCGGTGCTAATGAAATGATTTTCATAAATTTCTTTGCGCGCAATTCTCTGGTCACGGGGCCAAAGATACGTGTGCCGATCGGCTCACCGTCTTTGTTGACCAAAACTGCGGCATTGCTGTCAAAACGGATAACACTCCCGTCTTTACGTCTGTTGTCGGTGGCCGTTCTGACAATAACGGCTTTGCAGACATCACCCTTCTTGACGCGGCCTTTCGGCAATGCGTCTTTGATGGAAACAACGATAATATCACCCACTGTTGCATGCATTCTCTTGGACCCGCCAAGAACTTTGATGCACTGCACCTGACGAGCGCCTGAATTATCGGCGACATCAAGGTTGGTTTGCATTTGTATCATATTAATATTCCTTCTATCTTAGGCGTTATCAACAAGTACAGTCCAAGTTTTTGTCTTGGAATACGGTTTTGATTCGATAATCGACACCGTATCGCCGACTTTGAACTGGTTATTTTCATCGTGCGCGGCATATTTTTTGCTCTTCTTCACGAATTTTTTATAAACGGGATGCATAACCTGACGCTCAACACTGACAACGACGGTTTTATCCTGTTTGTCTGAAACGACCACACCTTGTAAAATTCTTTTAGGCATGTATTTTCTCCTAACTGTTTTTCCGGCGCTCGGCAATGAGCGTGTTGATTTGAGCGATTTGTCTTCTCACTTTGCGCACTTGCGCTGTGTTTGAAAGTTGACCCGTTGATTGTTGAATACGCAAATTGAACTGTTCTTTTTTGCTTTCATTCAATTTGGTTTCCAATTCATCAAGGCTCATCGCGCGTAAATCTTTAATTGTAGACATTATGCTTCTCCTTTTTGGCAATTCAAGCGTTTAACAAATTTGCTCTTAACGGGCAATTTTGCGGCACCGAGTTCAAATGCTCTGCGTGCGGTTTCTTCATCGACACCGCCGCATTCAAACATAATGCGTCCCGGTTTTACTCTTGCCACCCAAAATTCGACAGCACCTTTACCTTTACCCATACGAACCTCAGCCGGTTTATCCGACACAGGAACATCAGGGAAAATGCGAATCCACAGCTGTCCGGCTCTCTTCATTTCACGCGTGATGGCACGACGGGCTGCCTCGATTTGGCGAGCCGTAATGCGCTCAGGCGTCAAAGCCTTTAAGCCGTAATCACCTAAATTTAATTCATATCCGCCTTTGGCCAAGCCGTGAATACGGCCTTTATGCTGTTTGCGGAACTTTATGCGTTTTGGACTTAACATTTCACAATTTCCTCACTATTACTTCTGTTCACTCAGCTTCTTGTCCTGCGCCATCGGATCATGAGCCATAATTTCGCCCTTATAGATCCAAACTTTAACGCCGCAGGCACCATAAGTTGTATGAGCGGTTGAGGTTGCATAATCAATGTCGGCGCGCAACGTGTGCAACGGAACACGACCTTCACGATAATGTTCGGTACGTGCGATTTCTGCACCGCCTAAACGGCCGCTGCAGCTAACCTTAATACCTTCGGCACCCAAACGGAGTGCTGACTGCATCACACGCTTCATCGCTCTTCTGAACGCAACACGACGCTCAAGCTGTTGTGCAACAGAATCAGCAACAAGTTGAGCATCCAACTCAGGTTTTCTGACTTCTAAAATGTTGAGTTGCACTTCGGAAGATGTCAGTTTTTGAATTTCTTTTCTTAAATTTTCAATATCCTGACCTTTTTTGCCGATCACAACACCCGGTCTTGCAGAATGAATTGTTACTCTTGCTTTCTTAGCAGGACGTTCAATCACGATTCTGCTGATACCGGCTTGAGCCAATTTTTCTTTCAAGAACTCTTTAATTTTTAAGTCCTCATGGAGGTAGTCGGTAAACTTATCATCAGCATACCAACGAGAATCCCAAGTGCGATTAACACCTAAACGAAGACTTGTAGGATTTACTTTCTGACCCATTGTACTACTCCCCACGCTCTTTGACGACGACGGTCATTGACGAGAAGGGTTTTAAAACCCTTGCACCTCTGCCTCTGCCGCGTGCGTGCATACGTTTCATGACTAACCCCTTACCGACATAGGCCTCGCAAACCACGAGTTTGTCAATGTTGAGGTTGTGGTTGTTTTCGGCGTTCGCAATCGCAGATTTGAGCAATTGCAAAGCCACTTTGGCTACTCTTCTCTTTGAAAAAGTGAGTTCGGCGACAGCCTGTTCTGCACCTTTACCGCGAATGGTCGCAGCAACAAGGTTCAGTTTTCTCGGGCTTGTTCTGATCGAACGGCAAGTTGCCATACAGCTTTTTTCGATTTTCTTCGTATTTGCCATGATTACTTACCTTTCTTTGCCGTTTTATCTGCCGCATGACCGAAGAATGTTCTGGTCGGTGCAAATTCACCGAATTTGTGTCCAACCATATCTTCCGTCACAAGAACGGGGATAAATTTGTGACCATTGTGCACACCGAATGTTAAACCGACAAATTGCGGCAACATTGTTGAACGGCGTGACCAAATTTTAATCACTTCATTACGACCTGAATTTCTCGCTGCGTCAGCTTTTTTCAAGAGATAGCCGTCTACAAAAGGTCCTTTCCATACGGAACGTGTCATTGAGCTTTCTCCTTATTTCTTGTTATCATGACGAGATCTCATAATAAAGCGATCTGTCTTTTTGTTAGAACGAGTTTTAGCACCCTTGGTCGGTTTACCCCACGGTGTCACAGGATGACGACCGCCTGAGGTTCTGCCTTCACCACCACCATGCGGGTGGTCAACCGGGTTCATCGCAACACCACGTGTGACAGGACGAATGCCCATCCAACGTGAACGACCGGCTTTGCCGAGCGATTTGTTTTGATTGTCCGGGTTAGAAACAGCACCAACTGTTGCCAAACATTCCTCACGAACGATTCTGAGTTCGCCGGAACTGAGTTTTAATTGCGCATAACCGGCATCTTTACCAATGAGTTGAGCATAGCAACCGGCAGAACGAATAAGTTGTCCGCCTTTGCCCGCTTTCAGCTCGATGTTGTGTACAATCGTACCAACCGGCATACTCTTCAAAGGCATTGCATTACCGGGCTTAACATCTGCTTTTTGTGAAGAGATGATTTTGTCACCGGCTTTCAATCTTTGAGGCGCAAGAATATAAGCCATTTCACCGTCTTCATACTTAATCAAAGCAATAAAAGACGTGCGGTTCGGATCATATTCCAATCTCTCGACTGTGGCTTCACAGTCGAATTTATTACGTTTGAAGTCGATAATTCTCAGCTTGCGTTTATGTCCGCCGCCGATTCTCCGACTTGTGACATGCCCAAAATTATCACGACCGCCGGTTTTTCTTAAACCGACCGTTAACGCTTTCTCGGGCGCTCCCTTATAGAGCTCGCTTCTGTCAACGATAATCAGTTGACGAAGACCCGGAGATGTGGGCTTAAATGTTTTCAAAGTCATAATTAAATTCCTGTTGTAACATCAATATTTTGACCCTTGGCAAGTGTGACCAAAGCCTTCTTAGAGTCTGAGCGTTCGCCCTTGTGACCTCTGAAGAATTTGGTTTTGCCGGACTGACGAACGGTGTTTACCTTTTCGACCTTAACGTTGAAGATGGCTTCAACAGCCGCCTTGACGTCATCTTTTGAAGCCTGAAGCGGCACCATAAAGACAACTTTGCCGGCTTCGGATACCATCATCGACTTTTCGGTAATCACCGGACGGATAATCGTATCATACATCTGAGGCGATACTTTGTTTGCAGTTTTAGACGCTTTTACCATGTCAATCTCTCTTTCAAGCAGTTAACCGCTTCTTGTGTTAAGACGAGTTTATCCTTTTTCAAGATGTCATACACATTTGCACCGATAGCCGGTAAAACATCAATACCGTTGATATTGCGGCTGGCCAATGCAAAATTGACATCAACTTCCTTACCGTCGACAAACAGACAATTTGAAAGCCCCATAACCGACAATTTTGATTGAAGGTCTTGTGTTTTCGGTGCTTTTAATTTTGCCTCGTCAATAATGATAAGGTTACCCTCTTTGGCTTTGGCTGAAAGCGCTGTTTTCAAACCGAGCTTTCTGAATTTTTTCGTCAAATCGTGTGCATAGTCACGAACAACGGGACCGAAAACCACACCGCCCTTGCGGAACTGTGTGCCTTTGCGTGAACCCTGACGTGCATTACCGCTGCCTTTTTGCTTAAACGGCTTAGCCGGCGTTAAAGCGACATCAGAACGTCCCTTTGTGAGGTGAGTACCCTGTTGGCGTCTGGCCAATTGCCATACGACAACACGGTGCAAAATATCGGGGCGAACTTCGAGACCGAAAATGGACTCGTCAAGCTCAATCGTGCCGACATTTTTATTATCTAAATTTAAGATATCCTGTTTCATATTTTCAATCCTTCTCTTTATGCATTTTCAGCAGCAACTTCTGCTTTAACTGCAGCAGGTTCTTCGATTGTTTTTAATCCGGCAGGAAGCGGCAACGTAACGGTTGCTTTCTTTTTGACGGCGTCGGTAATCCGAACCCACGAATTTTCGGAGCCGGGAACCGCACCTTTAACCATAATCAAACCCTTGGCTTCATCAATGGCAGCGACTTTGAGGTTTTGAACGGTGACACGTTCTGCACCCATATGACCGGCCATCTTTTTGCCTTTGAACACTTTACCGGGATCTTGTCTTTGACCGGTAGAACCATGTGAACGGTGTGAAATAGAGACACCGTGTGATGCTTCCAAACCGGCAAAATTGTGACGTTTCATAACACCGGCAAAACCTTTACCGATGGATGTACCCGAAACATCGACATATTGTCCGACCACAAAGTGATTGACGGACAATTCCTGTCCGACAGACAACATGCAATCTTCAGACACTCTGAATTCACACAATTTCTTCTTCGGTTCAACACCTGCTTTTGCAAAATGCCCTTTGAGCGGTTTTGTAACATTCTTGGCTTTGATATTGCCTGTTCCGAGTTGAACAGACGTATATCCGTCTTTGCCGGATGTTTTGACCGCGACAACTTTTAAGCCGTCGACAGAAAGCACCGTCACCGGCACGTGAGTACCGTCAGCTTCAAAGATGCGGGACATTCCCAATTTTTTTGCGACTAAACCTGTACGCATTATATTATATCCTTTTCTAATTGGTTGACAACTTCATACAAAGCGCCAACATTAAAATTAACATTACAATTTGATTTCGACGTTAACGCCTGCAGCCAAATCGAGCTTCATTAAAGCATCAACCGTCTGCGGTGTCGGGTCGACAATGTCCAGAAGTCTCTTGTGAGTGCGGATCTCGAACTGCTCACGTGATTTTTTATCAACGTGGGGAGAACGGTTGACCGTAAACTTTTCGATTCTGGTCGGCAAAGGAATCGGTCCTCTGACGTTTGCCCCTGTTCTTTTGGCTGTGTGCACAATCTCAGTTGTTGAGAGATCAAGCAAACGATGATCAAAAGCCTTGAGGCGAATTCTGATATTTTGGGTTTCCATATTCATTTTTCCCTATAACCAGACAGCATAAACCAACTTATCAGCTTTAATGCTGCCTAAAATTGTTAACGACACAAGCAAACATTGTGATCAACGCCGTTTGCCCTATATTTTATATTTAACATCACTAGGACTTGTTAAAGGTCCTAAACAAACGTTGTGCGCGCCTTATAACATATCAAAAAGGCAAATGCAAGCAAAAAATGAAAAAAAAGTAAAAATTTTTTCTTGCGTTCAAAAATGCTTGACAAAATTTTGCCGACCATATAAAATACAACTACAAAAAAGTTATTATGGGATATTAGTATTTAATTATCGATTTGATGCCTTTGGTATTGAATTTCATAATGGCTTTTTTTTAAATTGAATTTATTAATCTTTAAAAATAGAGTTATGAAAAAAAGAACAATCATTGCCATCATTGCTGTGGCTTGCGGTATCAGTGTTAATGCTCAGAATTTTGGTTTTGGCGTAAATACCAAAATGTGTTTACAAGAAGGTGTTTCGTATGGAGCAAAAGCCCTTTCGCCTTCTGTCCAAATTGTTTATGAGTTAGGAGCAGAGCCTTGCTTTGCTTTGGAAGGGTCAGCCTCATTCGGCGTTCGCTACGCTGAAGCGGAAAAACACTTTTCCAACAATGCCGGTAGCCGTTTAGACTATGTGTGGGAAGGTATGACCTGTACGGCGGATTTCGATTTGTATGCCAAATTGGTACTATATCGTTTCCAGATTATCGGCGGCATCGGTTATGCTTATAGGCAGCCAACCTCTATTGAAGACGAGTTATCACCTGTTTCAGATCACATCTGTACATGGTGCTGCTACG
This sequence comes from Alphaproteobacteria bacterium, assembly GCA_017963715.1. Classification (GTDB taxonomy): domain Bacteria; phylum Pseudomonadota; class Alphaproteobacteria; order RF32; family CAG-239; genus UBA1254. The sequence continues at coordinate 8,083 of JAGCTK010000140.1, forward strand.
GATACTCTGCTTCAGGTATCAAGGCATCGACAGGTGTCGGATTATCTCTTATGGGTAATCTTGACTTAAGAGCGATGATTCATCTTATGCCTTACACCGATTCTGGTAAAAAGGTTTTCAAACCAGGGGTGGAGATAGGAATCATTTATTACATTATGTAAGCTCTAAAAAAAGGCATCAGTGTTCAACTGATGCCTTTTTGCTATTCAAGTCCGATACAACCTTCTAAGGTGTGTAGGGCTGATTGTCGTTCCATTCGGAGACGGGATTGTTACTGATGGGCCCTGCGGGACCATTTGTGTTTTTTGAGCCGCTACGTACGCCGATTGCGATACAAAGTGCAGAAGCAGCGCCGATAAATAATGCTGTAAACATAAATATTTGTTTTAAAGGTTAAATAATACACATAAAAACAATCGCTTGGTCTATGGTATTCGGCAATCGCAAATTTGTCAAGCAAAAATATCAGTTGCACGGTATGCAACGGTCAAAACTGAATCAAAAAGATTGTTGAAGACGTTGTTGATTATAAAACGTCGTAAAACATGTCTTGCGAAATTTCTTCCAAATCAATGTCTTCAAGTTCTTCCTTGATGGTGGCGACAAAGTTTTGACGCACCAGAAGGGCTGCATTGTTGATGGCAACCGAAAATGAAAAACCGTCGGCACCGCCGTGACTTTTAACGGACAAACCATTGAGGCCGACAAACATCGCGCCGTTATAAAGTTTCGGATTCATCACTTTTTTGACATGTCTTGCCGCAAAAGCCAAAAATGGCAGGCCGAGCCACGAAATCGGCGATTTTTTGACAGCGTCTTTCAAGATGGCGGCTGCAAATTTTGCCGTGCCTTCAATCGATTTTAAGGCCACATTGCCGGTAAAACCATCGGCAATAATTACGTCCGCTTTGCCAAACGGAATGTCATGCGGCTCAATATATCCGACAAAATTGAGGCCCAAATCTTCGGATGCTTCACGCAACATTTGCGCAGCATGGCGAATTTCTTCGCGGCCTTTCATTTCTTCGGAGCCTATATTTAAAAGAGCGACTCGCGGTGAGGGGAGGTCAAGCGCGTGTCTGGCCAAAACATTACCCATCACGGCAAACTCGGCCAAATTGACGGCCGAACATTCCGAGTTGGCGCCCAAATCCAACATCACGTATTTGCCGTAACGATGCGGCATAATACTGACGATGGCGGGACGATGAATTTTTTGAATCGTCTTTAACAGCATTTTGGAGATGGCCATCAAAGCGCCGGTGTTTCCTGCCGATACAACGGCCTGTGCTTCACCGTTTCTGACGGCGTCAATCGCCTGATACATGCTGGTATTTTTGTTGCGAATAACTTGAGAGGGCTTGTCCTCATTGCGCACCAAATCATCACAGTGTCTGATTTCGCAGACATCTTTGAGTTTTGGAAACTTTTTCATTTCCGCTTCAATCAAAGCCGAATCACCAAAAAGCAAAAACCGCATATCCGGGTTTTTCTTTGAAGCGATGGCCAAACCTTCGATAACAATTTTGGGCGAATGATCGCCACCCATTGCGTCAACGGATATAATCAGCGGATTTTCTTCCATCGGACCGCCCCTTCGTATCAAATTTATTCTGCAGAGTTTTGTTTAATCACTTCTTTGCCGTCATACTGGCCGCATTTCGGGCAAACGTTGTGCGGACGTTTTAATTCGCCGCAGTTAGGGCATTCTTGGTAAGAAGCCGCTGCCAACGCATCATGCGAACGACGCATATCACGACGTGATTTCGAAGTTTTCTTTTTTGGTGTTGCCATTTTTTTAGCCTTTATTTTAAATTAACACAAATTGTTTAACTGCTTTTATATAATTTTTTTGTCTTTTGCAAGCATTATTTTTTGAGTCAGTATGTTTTTTGTGTGTTGAAACGGCAAAAGCACTTACAAAACAGGCATTTTACATTAAATTTGCGCCGTTTAAGTACCAGACGCCGGCATTCAAATAGGTGGCAAACAGCAACCACAAAAGATAAGGATATTGCAGATAAGCAGCCGTTTTAGAAAGTGAGGCAAAGGCTTGTATCATCTGAAAAACCGTGATGTCAAGCAACACCAAACATACCAAAGCCAAAGCAAATTGCGCGTTGGCAAAAAACAGCACGCACCATAAAACGTGAAGGACAAGTTGATAAATAAAAAGCATCATCGCTTTTTTGTTGCCCTCTTTATTGATAACAATGGTGCACGATATAATCATCAAAACATACAAAATCGGCCATATAAGCGGAAAAATATGATTTGGCGGGTTAAGCGGCGGTAAATTTAAGCCGGAATAAAAAGAATCAACACCGAGATAACTGAAATAAGATGATAAACCGGCCGTGACGGCCACAAGGAAAAATGCAACAACAAAACGCAAAAAATATGTCATGATACGTATCCCTTATATATTGTGTGTTTTTTGAGATAAGCACGCATTTCAAAAATTCAAGAGAAAGGTTAAAAATGATATGACATGAGTGTATTATTTAATTGAAATCACGTTATTTTTTTCATATTTTAGGTGTACAATTTAAACGGTGGTTTAAATCAAGCACTTTTTTGGTAAAATTGAAAATTTTTTTGTTGTGCAAAATCAATGCATTAGGAAAAATCATTTCTTTGCAACATGTGTATGATTTAAACCACCCTTTATGATACACTTTCTTATAGTGATAGGTACTGTCATTGTTAGACTTGCCTCTTGGCGTCATTCTCGGCCGTGACCCTGTCATCCTGAACAATGCTGTCATCCTCGGGCGTGTCCCTGTCATCCTCGGGCTCTGACCTGAGGATCCAAAAACAACTTTTTAAGGAGTAAGATTTATGAAAAACACATTTTTAATCACAACGCTTTTAGCCACAACCGCTTTGGCGACAAATGCTGTCGCGGCGTGCACACCTGTCACTGATGGTAATTGTGGCTATAATTGTACATATACAATCAATGCAGATTGTCACCTTGTCATCCAGGGGCCGACACAAGAAGGACAAACAGGCGGTATGTATCAGCGTGTTTTTTATGGAAATACAGATATCATAAGCGCAGAAATTAAGGGGAACATCACAAATATCGGGCAGGATGCTTTTAACAGTGCGTCAAACCTGACTTCTATCACAATCGGCAGTGGCGTTACAATTATCAAAGATGGTGCCTTTGCTAATGCCTCAAGCCTAACTTCCATCGTCATTCCGGATTCGGTCACAACAATTGAAGAAAGCGCATTTTGGGGGGCCTCAAGCTTAACTTCTGTCACACTTCCGGCATCAATTACAACGATTGGTGGCGCTGCCTTTCGCGATACCCCGAGTTTAACATCTATGACCATTCCTGATTCACTCACAACCATTCCTAATGCTTTTGTCTTTAGGGACACAAGTTTAACTTCCCTCGTCATTCCGGATTCGGTCACAACAATTGAAGTAAGAGCATTTTTGGGGGCTACAAATTTAAGTTCTATCGTGATGCCTGATCCCGTACCCACCATGTCGTGGTGGACTTTTGAAGGCACACCGGCGGAAACTGCGATTTATTGTCAAAATCAAGCTTGCAAAACGGCAGTGATCAATGCAAGTTATGTGGGCAATAACTTTGTTGATTATACCAAAGGCGTGGATGGCGTTTTTACATCGGGTGGCGTTATGTACGCTTCAGCTGAAGACATGCAAAAAGGAGCATCCGCCTCTTGCGGTAATCATGATGCTTGCGTTGCAAAAGTTCAGGAATATAAAGAAGCCAAAGCCGCATCTATGGCCGGCGGTTCGCTGTGTCAAACCAAGCAAGGATGCTTAAATCTGATAGATATGGTATCAAATGATTCTTATGCATGCACGACCATTGCAACGTGTCAATCTATGGCTGCCGGCTATGGCGTCAACTTAGCCGCGGCTGACCCCGAGCCGGCAATTGTTAATCCGGGTGGCAACGGCGGTAGCGGCACCGGCACAGGCGGCGGAAGTAGCACCGGTAGCGGTAAACGTATTTATACCGTCGAGGAAGCGCGTCAAGCCGTCGAAGCAGCCGGCACAGAGACGGTCAATTTCAGAATAAGGTATAAGTAGAGAGATCCTCGGGTCGGAGCCCGAGGATGATGTTAAAAAAAAGCCCGAGGATGACGTTAAAAAAAAGCCCGAGGATGACGTTTAAAAAAAGCCTGAGGATGACAATTATGTGTGCCCGAGGGTGATAGTCAACCCTCG
>JAGCTK010000141.1 GCA_017963715.1 Alphaproteobacteria bacterium
ATGTATCTGAAATTGAAAAAATTGATATAGGTGAAGGAATTACATCAACAGGCAAATATTTTTGTGCGAATTGTACCAAATTAAAAGATGTTAAATTACCCGAAACCCTAAAAGATTTATCTTTGGATACTTTTTGGGATACTTCACTTAAAGAGATTACAGTACCAGAATCGGTTGTCACAATTTCGGATGAAGCATTTTTGGATTCTTCAAATTTAGAAAAAGTTTATTGCAGCGCGGCTCAAGCCACAAAATGCGCTGTCGCGATTGAAGGTTCAAGGGCGGGAATTGAACCGATTATTTATGAAAAATACGGTGATGCTTATTATATAGACGGAAAATTTTATCAAAATGCATATGATATGACGAAAAATAATAATATTAAAAAACGAATCTATACTGTTGATGAAGCGCGTAAAGATTCGGGTGAAACGAATCGGGTGACGATTCGGTATAAATGACGAATCGCCTTATTTTCATGCTCGTCGGCTTTCAAAAAGGACTCTTATTATATATCGTGGGCCGAAATAAACGGCGAATCGGAATGTAATTTGGAACGAAATTTTAAAATTTCAGGGTGATTTTTTTGTAAATAAGGGAAAAAATCACCTAAAAATAGCAAAAAAAACACTTGTCGGTTGGATACCGGCAAGTGTTTTTTTGTGGCGTTTTAGAATTTTCTGTCTGCTTTGCCCTTTTCGTAGACCTCCTTTGCAAATGAAAAACGCTGATCCTTATTCATGATTTCTACCAATTCCGGCAGAAAATCAAAACGTAAAGCGTAGGAATATACCAATTTTTTGAAGACATACCACTTATCGTTGTAATCAATAAGAAGACGTTGAAATCTTTTGTCTTTTTCAACGTTGATGTCTAATTTTTGGATGTTTTCCCAAAACTTTTTTTGAAGAGAAGTATCGTCTTCCAAATACGATAAACAGTATCTGTCATGACAAATTTTTTTTGTTTCGCGCTCAAACCAATAATTCCAGTCGTAAGAATAAAACTGCTTTTTTTCAAGTCGGCGGTAACGATCCTCACGTTCTGCTTTGATATCATTCAAACCCGCAAATATCAAACAGATACACACAAGAATAATGACTAATATTATATCTTTATCCATAAAAATTATGCACGGGCTTTTACCGCAGCATGCCTTCTTAACATTTAATTTGTATATAATATTTTATCGAGTGCAACTGTAGATAAAAATCTTGTCAAAGTCAATAAAAAACCTTTGGTTTATAAGACTGTTCACTTGCGTGATTGATCTCAAAACCAAAGGAATTTTTTGTGTTGCTCTACGATTCAAGATATTGTTTGAAACTCCTGTAGAGGGTGAAAAAGAGGAGGACATAAAGTACTGAGAGCATAGCCATCTCAGATGATGGTGCTACATGTACCCAAGTGTGTATGGCAAGCCCAATGCTCCACAGAAATACAAGGATAGCACCGAGGTACCATAACGGACACTCTGGGAATGCTGCTTCACTCCCCATTTTACAAGCATAATACACTGCAAACAGCAGCAGGCATGCTAAGATCATGTTTGACATAACTTATATTTTTTTAATAATAATTGATTGATTGGCTGAGTTTACAAGTTTTGAAAAGTTTTGTCAAGAGTTTTTTTAAGTGAAAAGTTATTATCATCTGAATTTAAGTGAACAAACACAAAAAACTTCGTGATGCTAAAGTCATCACTTAAAAAGGCGGGATGCTGTCAAAAAAAATATTAAAAAACGTAAAAAATCTTGCATTTTGTCAAAATTTATGTATGATAGGGGTGTTGAAAGGGTTGAACATGGTTAAAGACACATACGGTACTCAAGTTAAATTCTTAGGCGGTAACAATGAAAACCGTATCGGCGCCAACAGCATTTTAATTGAGCATAGCGAGCAAGGCAAAAAAACGACTCGTGTGATGATTGATTCCGGCTCATTGTTTGCACCGGACTATTCCGAATACGCTGCAGTTTTTGCCGATATGTCATCTTATTTTGAAAATCCGTATCATCCGTGTGAATATCCCGTTGATGCTCTGTTCATCACGCATTGTCATGAAGATCATATCGGTGCGCTTGCCTATTTTGCCGTCGCAAAATATAAACTGCCGAAAATATATACAAGCGAATACACAAAAGATATGATTTTAAGCCAGATGAAAAAACTCAATGTCCCTCAAGAATTTATACCCGAAATTGAAATTGTTTCACAGGGACAAACCGTTGATGCTTCCGATAACACGCATGTGTCACCTTTTAGCGTTTCACATTCGACACACAGCGCATTGGGTTTTCATATACACACAACAACAGACGGTCAAATAAATGCCGGTCTTTTATGCACCGGCGATTATCATTTGGATAAAGTTCCTTTTGGAAAATGTTTTGAAGAAGAATCTTTTGCAAAATTTATATCTGATAAGCCCGTCACACATATTTTAACCGATTCGACTTCCGCCACTATGGACGAATCCCAAACCGTCACGTGTGAACAAGCCGTTGATAACGTGGTACGCGAACTGGAAAAACACCCCGAAAAGCAGGTTTTTGCACCCGTGATTTCCCGCAGTGTGCAAAATTTAGCCATTCATTTGAAAGCCGCTTATCGTTTGGGCAGGCATGTATTAATCATCAGTCCGGCCCTACGCGATTCCTACAACATTTTAAGAAAAAGGTTGAAAGATAACGATCCCGAGCTCTTAAAAATGTTTGGTGTGAAAGAAGGGGAAGAATTTGATATTGATTCATTTGTACATACGGCAAACAACAACGCGGATATTCAAAATCTGACAAATAAATATTCCTATGGTAAAAGGTATTTTATTCACAGCGGTGCCATGGGGGAAGAAACGTCCCTTTTGGCTGTATTGGCAGGGCAAAATAAAGTCACTTATGATGAAAAAGGCAAAGTCAAAGGCAAAGGTCTGAGCGGTCATCCCGTTTTAACGGTAGATACAAACAGCGTATTTATCATTTCGCAACGTGCCATTCCGGGTATCAGTGATGTATCGCTGCCTATTTATCTCAATAAATTGCAAGCTATAGGGGCTACTGTTATCAAAAACGGAGATACGCCCGATCAAAAATTTCAACGTAGCGGCCATGCCAACAAAGCGGAAGTTCAAAAACTATATGACTTGACGGTTCAACATTGTGCCAATGCAAAACAAATTCAAGATGGAACACAAAAGGTTACTGTGGTAGCTATACACGGTAGCGTTGAACAATTAGAGGCACAGAATCAAATATTTGAAAACAAACATGTACAAACAATGCTGTGCCGTAATACGGATATCCTCCGAATCACAAACGGCAACACAAAGCAAATACTGGGGCTTTCTTTCGAAAATCAATCATGGATCGGTATTGAAAAACATTCAATGAGCGGATATGGCGTAGATGATGTGTTTTCATTTGACGTGTGCGATAAAAACTTCATCAAAATCAAAAATTTATTTACGGTTATCAATATCAGCACCAGCGCCAATCCGCATGCACACAAGGAAAACAGTTATCGTGTTGCAAAGGCCTTAGAAACCGCTTTAAAACTTGAAGAGGAAGGAACATTTATGTCAAATATTCAAATCCGCAATCAAGTACGCGGCGATAAAAGAGGGCGTGTGGTAGAGGAATATTCATATGAAGACCTTGAAGAATTGCGTAATACTCATTCTAAGCCGCGCAAAAAAAATTATCGTCGTGGGTATGACGGCAGATGATAGGTATTCTTATCGTTAACCCTTAAAATAAAAAACGCTCCCGTGAAGGGAGCGTTCTTTGTTTTAATTGGAGCGGGCAATGGGATTCGGACCCACGACATCAACCTTGGCAAGGTTGCGCTCTACCCCTGAGCTATACCCGCATCGTTTTGATGGGTTACTTAATATCACATCAAAAATAAAATGCAAGTCTTTTTTTTTATTTTTTTAAAAAAACTTTAGCAAAAAGAGAGTAATATTATTTAAAATAAATAGAAAAGGATTGTTTTTATGGAAAATTTGGCAGATTATATCGAGCACACGCTCTTAAAACAAGATGCAACGGAGCAGGATTTTATCAGGCTTTTTAATGAGGCAAAAGAACATCGGTTTTACGGTGTATGTGTCAATCCGGCATACGTCAAAAAGGCCGCGGCATATCTTAAAGGAAGCGGTGTTAAAGTCGTCAGTGTTGTGGGTTTTCCGTTGGGTGCGAATTTGCCCGAAGTTAAGGCATTTGAAACTAAAAAAGCCATTGTTGACGGAGCGGATGAAATCGATATGGTCATCAATGTGACAAATGTTAAAAATCAGGCCTGGGATGATGTGTTGGAAGATATCGAGACCGTGAAAAAAGTTTGTGCCGACAAAGCCTTAAAAGTGATTATTGAAACAGATTTGTTGAGCAAAGACGAAATTGAAAAGGTTTCAATTTTGTGCATTGAGGCAAAGGCTGATTTTGTGAAAACTTCCACCGGATTTGTAAAAGGCGGTGCGGGTGCTAAGCCGGAAGATGTTGAATTGATTGCAAAAATCGTGAAGCCGTACGGCTTGAGGGTAAAAGCATCGGGCGGCATTAAAGATAAAGAAAAAGCACTTTTGTTAATCAAAGCCGGTGCCGATAGGTTGGGAACCAGTTCGGGCGTTCGGATTATTGAAAATTAAAATTTTATATCGGCAATATATTCATTTAGCAAAAATAAAACTTGACAAAATTCAAAATTTAGGCTATTTTGATGATGCTTATGGATATTGTGACGATTATTAGGTTTGTGTGGAGTTGAGAATGAGGGCTATGCCTGAAGACTTGATTTTAATGGACTGAACGTTGAAACGATTGATGTAGGTGCGATCTCTCGGGTTTAAATTTGAAAAGAGTGTTCAAATTAACGCCGTTCGCTTTTTCACCTTTTGCGGAGACGGAAGGTGCGCCATTAAAACAGTTATATTATGGCACTTTCAAAATCACTTAAAAAAGCCTTAAAGGCTGGATCGTTTGTTGTTTCCCTTATCATCGGGATTGTATGGGCCGTTGTGGACTATGCTTTGGTTTGGAACCCGATCAGTTTCTTTATCTTCGCGTGTCTTTTCCCGCAGGGCATGGCTGAGGCCTTTGACCGATGTAAAGGTCGGAGTTTTGGACCGATATCTCTTGACTTTTGGCCGATGCTGCGACAGAGCATCTGCCGTTGGCAGATTAAATGGCTGCCGGAAGCCAAAAAGTGTTGGTTTGTGTATCGTCATCAAACAGAGTATTCATTTGATGAGCAGATAGACGCATACAAAGAGTTTGCTTGTTTGTCTCCCATGAGAGCGCAGACCATGCTTGAAAAAATGTCTTCTGACTGCCGCAATTATTTTTGTAAGCATCGAGCCTCAATATTTGATACATGTAAGATAATTGCACTCAAGGAAACGTTTACGGCAGATGATGTGAAGTTTATTTTGGAGGTCGGAAGCCTTGATGGTCAGTGTAACGACATTGTGAACAACATCATGCATAAGATGTATGGCACAAAGACACCCGCACAGGCGTTTATTAATTTGTTAATCAAGTGTGCGGCTCACAATTCGCTGGCGGCCGATTATTTGATTGTGACAACCAAGCGTGACGGTTTGACGCCTGAAAGTGTGGAAAACCTCATGTCTATGAATGATCCGGCACTGAGGGATAAGGTGTTTGACATTAATGCGCGTCATGGTCAGGTGTTGCTTGCCCACAGTTGCATGAGGTCGGTCAATTATGAAGATTGGCAGAACTTCTTGAAGACAAAAGATGTCGAGATTTATTCGGAAACCGAGACGGAAATGTCGGTTAAGATGATGGAACTGTTTTATGCCGCAGGGTATAAACTTCATCCCGAAAATATCTTG
>JAGCTK010000142.1 GCA_017963715.1 Alphaproteobacteria bacterium
ACTTATCGTCGGCCATTGTTTTGTCTCCGCTTTGGTGTTTAAGCGCAATATAATCAAAACAGCCGTAAATTACAACACAAATTTTTCTTGACATTACACTCAAAAAAAGTGTCTAATAAATCATATTTTTTAAATATTGCGATATCTGAAGCAAAAAAGGATACAAGATGAAAAAAACATGGCTTATTTTATTAACCGGTGTTTGTCAGTTGAGTTTTGTTGGGGCCTGCCATGCTGCCATTGTTGCCTCGGGAGATTGCGGAAGCGATTGTTATTGGGAAATTGACGGAACAACCTTAAATATCGTCGGCACAGGGGCTATGACCAATTATACGCACACAAAACAGGATAACGTAGGTTATGTTCCGAGTACACCTTGGTATGCATATCGAAGCGTGATTGATACATTGCAAATCAGCGACGGCATTACAACGATGGGCAATCATGCGTTTGAGGGTTTGTCTCACTTATCAAACGTGACACTTCCCGAAGGTTTGACCAACATCAGCACGCACGCTTTTATCGGTGTGGGTGCATTGCAACATATTGACATACCGAGCACGGTGACATCTGTCGGCAGTTGCGCGTTTCAGGATACGGGCTTGCAAAGTATTGAACTTCCGGAAGGCGTGACCAGAATAGATGGTTTGGCCTTTGCCAATACGAGAATATCTGATATTGTGATTCCGAGCACGGTGACGGTGCTTGACAACAGGGCGTTTGGCGATGCCACAACTTTTGACGGCTATTATAATCGGATTCCGCTTGCTAAAATTTATTGCTCGGAAACCTTAAACACACGCTGTGAACAGGCCACGGAATTTAAGGAAAGCACGACGGTGCCGTATCAGATGACTGCGGATGGAAAATATCAAATCGGTCATAAAACTTATGGCTCGCTCGGTGATGTTTTAACCGGTAAATATATTCCCAAGCGAATTTATACACTCGAGGAGGCACAAGCCGCGGCCGGTAAGGTCAATACCGTTAAAATTAGATATAGATAGAGCCATAAAAACGCTTGATTTTTGATTTTTATGTGGTATAAAGCGCATCAATGCAGGCATAATTCAATGGTAGAATGAGAGCTTCCCAAGCTTTTAATGCGGGTTCGATTCCCGTTGCCTGCTCCAATAAAAAAAATGCCCTTGTGGCGTTTTTTTTCATTCAAAAAATCAAAAGAGTGAATCGAACCCGCAGAAAAGGGTTTGACTACAAGCGAGAGGCGGGCTTTAAGAACGCCGGTGAGCATTTTGCGAACGAGCGCAGTGAATGGAGCGTCAGCGAAATATTCCCGTTGCCTACTTCAATAAAAAAAACGCCCTTGTGGCGTTTTTTTTATTGGAAAAATCAAAACCTCGGTTTTATTGTGCGGCGGCCATTGATTTTAAGTTTGCAATGATGCTTTCGGCCGTTGATTGCGATTGTTCGCTGATGCCGGCAGATTGCAAAGCCAAACGTTGCATACAAGACTTGACCAATTCGGTTGCCGTCGATTTGATGGAGTTGGTAAACAATGTACCGGCTTGATAACGGCTGTTGGCCTCGGATAACATACAGGCCTTCATCTTGGATGAGGTAGAATCGGATGCCGAAGTATTACCCAAATCCATACCGGCACACGCGGACAACAAAAGCACCGCACCTAAAATATAAGTTTTTTTCATCATAAAATATCCTTTGTTAAAAATCTGAACAACAAGGGCAGTTTACTTCAAAAGATGGCGTTTGTATAATATTTTTTTCGGCTTATGCGCCGCCTTTTTATGCGATGCGGGGAGCAGGAGGGGACGAACTTATTAAAAAGATAAATTTTTTGCTTTACATCTTCAAAAAGATGTGTTATAGGTGTTTTCGCTTTTGGGGGTATAG
>JAGCTK010000143.1 GCA_017963715.1 Alphaproteobacteria bacterium
CGATGCACCGATTAATGCTTTGGTATATTCTGCTTTAGGATTTTCCAAAATCTCGTCTGCCGGTCCCGTTTCGACCAACCGACCGTTTTGCATGACGGCGATCGTATCAGACAGCGCTTTGACAGACCTCATATCATGCGAAATAAAAATATATGTGATAGAATACTTTGTTTGCAAATCTTTGAGCAGTGTCAAAATTTGCTTTTGTATCGTGACATCAAGCGCCGATGTCGGCTCATCAAGCACAACCAACTTCGGCTTTAAGATCATCGCCCGCGCGATGGCAATCCGCTGACGTTCACCGCCCGAAAATTCAAGCGGGTATTTTTTTAAGTCGTCTTTATGCAGCCCGACTTGTTCAAGTATTGATATAACTTCTTTTTCTATCTTATTGTTTTTGATGTTTTTTTGATGTATTTTAAGACCCTCACCAACAATTTCCAAAACATTCATTCGCGGATTGAGGCTGTTGTACGGATCCTGAAAAATAATCTGCACATTTTTACGAAAAGCCGACTTTAATACCTGATTGTTGAGCCGAATATCCCCTTGATACTTGATTAAATCTGCCACAGCCAAGCCGAGTGTCGTTTTGCCCGAACCGCTTTCACCGACAATACCCAAAGTCTGCCCTTCTTTGACATCAAGCGACACATCATTTAAGGCATCCAAATACTCAATCGGACGGCCGAAAAAATTCTTTTTCAGCACATAACGTACCGAGACATGTTCAATATTCATCAGGGTTTTATTGCTAACTTTATTATTATATTTCAAAAAGTTACAGGATGATATTAATTTTTTAGTATAACTATGTTTCGGATATTCAAAGATGTCTTTTGCCTTGCCCTGCTCCACAATTTTCCCCTGATACATCACAATGATTTTATCGGCAATTTGCGACACCAGTTTTAAATCATGCGAAATAAACACAACAGCCATACCAAGCGATTTTTTTAAGTCCAAAATCAAATCGATAATCTGTTTTTGTATCGTCACATCAAGCGCAGTCGTCGGCTCGTCGGCAATCAAAATATCCGGCTTATTGGCAATCGCCATCGCAATCATCACGCGCTGACGTTCACCGCCCGACAACTCAAACGGATAAGCCTTGTACCGACCGGCCGCGTTTTTAAGGCCCACTTTTTCCAAAAGCCGCACAGTTTCTTGTTTGGCCTGTTGTTTGTTCAAATTCTGATGCATCAAAAGCATCTCAGCCACCTGCGCCCCAATGGTGTGCAACGGATTGAGCGAACTCATCGGCTCTTGGAATATCACCCCGACTTTTGCGCCTCTTGCATCAAGCAAGGTTTGTTTTGGAGCACCGATTAATTCCGTTCCGTTCAACTTGATACTGCTTTTAGGGCCGTATTTTGCCCGGCTCAAGCCAAGCACCGACAAAGCCGTCACCGATTTGCCCGAACCGCTTTCGCCCACAATACCTACCACTTCATTTTTCGACACTTCAAAACTGATATTTTTGACAGCTTCCACCGTTTTTGTTTGATTTTCAAAGGTTAAGGACAGATTTTTAACTTGCAGTAAAGACATCATTTTGCCTTTCTCGTATCAAAAGCATCCCGAACACCCTCGCCGATAAAAATCAGCATCGCAAGCAAACCGGCCAGCACAACAAAAATCGTGATACCAATCCAGGGGGCTTGCAAATTGTCTTTGCC
>JAGCTK010000144.1 GCA_017963715.1 Alphaproteobacteria bacterium
TGTTGTTGTGAATTTTTATCGCTATTTCTTGTCTTTTTTCTGGATGTTGATAACAATTTTTTTGTTGACGGTGTCATAACACAGATAGCCTATTCCTTTGCGAAAGGCGAGGGCATCTTTGCCGAACAGTTCATAGCGCCAACCTTGCAAAATCGGGTTATCTTGGTCGTTTCCGCAAGCAAAATCACGAAGTTCCTGATCGCCGGCTACAACGGTTTGGATCACGCCTTCCTGATCGCATTTAATTTTTAAAAGCAATTTTAACACTTCGGTCAAAGCCATAGCTCCGCACGGAATTTTGACCTGTTTTTCGCGGTCGATTTTTTTGAGTTCTGTTTCAATCGGCTTGTGACGTGCCTTATCCAAAACATCCAAGATTTCTTCACCGAGTTTACCGCCGGCAATATCCGAGCGCATGTTGCGCACTTTTTTGAGGTCATCCATGGTCTTTGGCAAAGATGAAGCAATGGCAACCAACAATTCATCACGGATGATTGTTTTGCGCGGAACATTATATTGCATCGCTCGCAATTCACGCCACGCGGCCAAATCTTTTAAAATGCTCAAAAAATGCGCACTGTGGGCCGAATGTTTGATTTTTTGCCAAGCGGCATCGGGATTGGGCCGATAGCAAGCCTCATCCAATAAGGCCTTTGTCTCGTCTTCAATCCAAGATGTGCGCTGATGGTTATTAAGGTATTTAACTAAGTAATCATAGCACGGAATCAAAAATGTGACATCACGCAAGGCATATTCAAGTTGATTGTTGTCTAAAGGCCTTAAAGACCAATCTGTCAGACGCGATGACTTATCAAGTTCTGTTTTTGTAACACCTTGCACCAAGGCATCATAACTGATGTGATATCCGAATCCGCATACAGATGCGGCAATCTGTGTATCAAAAACTGGGGCAGGGATTTTGCCTGTTAAATGATAAAAAATTTCAAGATCCTGCCGGGCACTGTGAAAAACTTTGAGAACTTTATTGTTGTGCAATACATCAAAAAACGGTTCTAACTTGAGACCCGAGGCAAGCGGGTCAATAATGGCGGCACCATCACGCCAGCCGACCTGTATCAGACACAACTTCGGATAATACGTCTTTTCGCGGACAAATTCCGTATCAATCGTGATAAACTCTTGCGACTCAAGTTCGCTGCTTAAAGATTTTAAATCGGCATTGTTATTAATAAAACGCATGGATAACCCTTTTGATGTTATGAATTCATGTGTTCGAAAAAGTCTTTGTTGTCTTTGGAAACACGCAGTTTATCAAGCAAAAATTCCATACCGTCGGTGATTCCCATCTGCATCAACACACGGCGCAACACCCACATTTTAGACAAGGTTGCCTTATCAACCAGCAATTCTTCTTTACGCGTGCCTGAACGCGTGATGTCAATAGTCGGGAACAGACGTTTGTCGGTCAACTTTCTATCCAAGATAATTTCGGAGTTACCGGTGCCCTTAAATTCTTCAAAAATAACTTCATCCATTTTTGAGCCGGTGTCAATCAAGGCCGTTGCGATAATGGTGAGCGATCCGCCTTCTTCAACGTTACGAGCCGCACCCAAAAGACGCTTCGGGCGTTGGAGGGCATTGGCGTCAACACCACCGGTTAATACCTTGCCGGAAGATGGAACAACAGCGTTGTATGCACGGCCTAAACGCGTAATCGAATCGAGTAAAATGACAACATCTTTTTTCATCTCGACCAAA
>JAGCTK010000145.1 GCA_017963715.1 Alphaproteobacteria bacterium
ATCCAAAATCGTAAAATTGCTTTTCAAACCCACCAATTCGGCGTGCCGACGCAAAATTTTGACACAAACGCTGTGAAATGTGCCGAGCCACACACTGTCCGCCACCGAACCGATTAATTCCTGCACACGATTTTTCATTTCTTTGGCGGCTTTATTGGTAAACGTCACCACCAAACATTGGTACGACTGCGCCAAACCATTTGACAAGATATAGGCCAATCGCGTTGTCAAAACGCGCGTTTTGCCAGTCCCGGCCCCCGACAACACAAGAAGTGCGCCTTCGGTTGTTTCAACCGCACGTTTTTGCTCTGGATTTAAGACTTGCATCCAAGCAAATGTTGGGTGCATCACGCTGATATTATCATATGTTTTCGGCGCGTCTTCTTCACTCAAATCAAATATGTTGCTCATTTTAAAGTTTACTTCTTGTATTTCGTTTTAAATTTTTTATATAATAAAGCAGATTAAAACAAAATTTATTTAAATTTTTCGGTTGTTCACAGGCGGAGGTTATAAGATGTCTGATTTAAGAAAAAAAGTTTTGAGTCTAAAAGAGCATTTGCAAAGCATCATTGTCGGTCAAGACGATTTAATAAGTAAAATGTTGATTGCGCTGTTATCATCGGGGCATATTTTGCTCGAAGGCGCACCCGGACTTGCCAAAACAAAGGCCATCAAAACACTCGCATCATCGGTCAGTGCATCGTTTAACCGCATTCAATTTACGCCCGATTTGTTGCCGTCGGATATCACGGGAAGCGATATTTATTTAACAGGCGAAAATAAATTTGAATTTAAAAAAGGCCCTGTTTTTGCCAATTTTGTTTTGGCAGACGAAATCAACCGTGCCCCCGCAAAAGTCCAATCCGCACTTTTAGAGGCCATGGCCGAGCATCAGGTCAGTGTCGGCGGCAAAGAATATAAATTGCCTGATTTATTTATGGTGATGGCCACTCAAAACCCGATTGAGCATGAAGGTACATATAACTTGCCGGAAGCCCAACTTGACAGGTTTTTAATGTATATCAAAATCAATCAGCCCGACACCAAAGCCGAAAAACAAATCTTAAAACTCGTTCGTGCCGAAGACATGGCCTGCGGCGACAATCAAGCCTGTTGGGATAATGAGCAAACAACTTTCCAAAAAATCACGCAGGACACCGTTTTGGGTGCGAGGCAAGAAGTTTTGCGCACACACCTATCCGAAGAAATGGAAGATTATTTGGTTGCGCTCGTGATGGCCACCCGCCATATTGAAAAATATGACGGCGCTTTGGCTGGTATGGTGCGTTACGGTGCCAGTCCGCGTGCCACGATTGCCCTTGACAAATGCGCCAAAGCACACGCTTGGCTCGACGGCCGCGATTTTGTGATGCCCGAAGATATCCACGCCATATGCTACGACGTGTTGCGTCACCGTATTATCTTGAGTTTTGAGGCATTGGCCGAAGGGTTGACAACCGACGAGGTCATCACAAAACTCTTAAAAATCGTGCCGCTGCCTTAAAGGAAATAAATGGTGTTAAACGCTGTCAAGTCAAGTTTCAAAAAAAACGAAGCCGAATTATCGGATGAGGCATTTGTGCCTTCGCTCAAAACATTGACGGCGCTCAAACAAAATGTTCCCTATCTCAAAGATTTTCATTTCAAAAAAACATCCGTGCGCGCCGGAGATGCCAAATCGGCATTCAAAGGGCGCGGTATCGAGTTTGAAGAAGTTCGGCCCTATAAATTCGGTGATGATGTGCGTGACATTGATTGGCGTGTAACTGCCCGCAAAAATCAGCCGTTTACAAAACTATATATGGAAGAAAAAGACCGACAGGTTTTTGTTTTTTTAGACTTATCATCCAAGATGTATTTCGGCACAAAAACCGAACTCAAATCTGTTTGCGCCGCAAAAATCGCGGCTTTGCTCGGCTGGCTTGCCCTCTCATATCATGACAAATTGGGTTTGGCCATTTATACGGGCACACAAACATATTTTTTTGAGGCCCGCCACGGCGAAACATACTTTTTATC
>JAGCTK010000146.1 GCA_017963715.1 Alphaproteobacteria bacterium
GTATCATCACCTAAAACAAAAGCATCATCAATAGGAGCCCCTTCTTGTGCTGCAGGCCGTGCCGCCGGAGACGGTGCGTCCTGAATATTGACAGGTGCTTTGCCGCCCGGTTCAAACGGTTGCGCGGCAGGCTCAATCATGGCTTGCTTGTCAAGAGGAATGATATCTTCCTCAATAATAACGGGAGCCGCATCAGCCGGTGCCGGTATTGTTATATCAACATTATCATCTTCAAAGACAATTTCTTGAGCACAAACCTTACCCATGTTGACACCGATAATGGCGAGCATGGCGCTGGTCAGTAAAGTTTTATTTAAAAGTTTATAGTACATAGATCGCTCCTTCATAATACCATGTGTTACTGTTTGAGTCATACTTGATGACACTGATTGTCAGTCCGGAAAATTTTGTGAATATGTCAACCCATTCATGTGGATCATATTTCGACGAAAGGGAAAAACGAACGGACTTATATACGTTACCCTGAGGTGATGTCCATGTTTGCGAATTCAATGAAATGGAAAGTTGCAAACCTTGGAACAAATCGTTAATCATATTAACCAAATCAACACCGTTATACTGCGGCGGCGAATTGAACGTGCCGATTTGCTCAATCGGAACAGACGCCATCACTTCACGACCGCTGGGTGAAATCGACCGATTGGAAAAGACAACGCCGGAATTTTCCAAAGCCTTATCAATCCAAGCCAAACGTCCCATTTCCATTTGCCATGATGTGACTAAGCCTTCGGCAGAGCAGGTGATGCCGCCGATACGCCAACCCGGTGTCGGAATGGAAACGACATCCTGAATAGCCTTAAAGCAATAACTTAAAAACTGAACAGGATTTTCCAGAGATTCCCAAGGTTTCGGCTCGGGCGGAAGCGGTGCCTTATCAACGGTTTTAAGTGCAACAGGCGCCACAATCGGCTTAGGCGTTTTCGCCTTGAAAACAAGTGAAACAAGCGACGATATCAACCATATGGATATGATACCGGCCAGTGCAAGCGTGATTAAAAGTTTTGTACCGCGCAGGGCATGAACTTTTTCAAGATAAACAGCCGATGATCCTTTAAGCAGGGACGGCAAGTCTACTTGACGCGTGTCTTCAACATTCCACTCCTTCGGGGCAATTTTGAGACCCCAATCAGGAACGGCAAGCATGGAAGTAAACTGTGCTTTGGCATCATCTTCATTGACGAAAAGCATATCACCATCGGACAAGATAACGTCATTTCTGACGCAGATGTACCACCAACCGCCATCGACCTTAAATACGGCTAAAAATGATGATGTTTCGGGAAGTCCTCTTAAGACACTAAGTGCTGCAACCGGCATTTTGCGGTTGTAACCTTGTGTCGAAATACACAAGCCGAATTGCGGGGATTTGCCGCGTTTGATGCAAAAGAGATCAGCGCCTTCCAACACATTGTGGGCTGCTTCCGTAATTTCGGTATAAGGATCTTCCAGGCTACGTAACGGTTGCCACAGCAATGATGCGGCATACGTTGTACCCTTGACCTTAAAGTTGGTACTCCACGTCCTGCCGTTGTCGACGAGTTCGGCAGGAGCTTTGTTTTTGTTGAATTTAGCGTCTTCCAGCACTGTTTTATCCTTTGCTCACTAATTCATTCTTGATTCCGGCGCCAACGGTGATTCCAACACGATAGGCGTCAACAAAATAACCAAGATGCTACGTGTTTGTGTTGCCGATACAGAACCGCCGAGCAGAGAATTTTCTGCCGATCCGATGCCGGATTTTTGCGTTGCATCTTCAACACGCTCGTAACCGCTCAAGACCAATGTGTCACCTGATTTCATGGCAACTTCTTGTGTGAAGCCGCGTGTTTCAATCACCGGGTTTTGAATAAATTCGCCACCTTCCGGATTGTTGCTCAAGTTGACCTTTTGAAGTTCAATCAAATCAGACAATGTCAAGTTGAACATCAGCATCAAACGGCCATGTTCCAAAATACGCGGCAGAATATCAAGCGTAAAGCCTGTTTCGATTTCTTCGGTATCCGTCGATAAATCGTAGTAACTGCCGTCAGAACCCGAGTTGGTCTTGGTAATCTGAGAAATATAGTTTTGTGTTTTAACGACTTGAATAGGTGCCGGTTTGTTGTTCAAGGTTGTGACCGTACCGCTCGTGATAAGCGCGGTTTTACCTTGTTCGGACAAAGCCTGAATGGCACTGTTAATCGTCCATCTTCCGGAAACAATAGCCATCGACAAACCGCTGGCCACATCTGCCTGACCGGATGCACCTGTGATACCTAAACTGGTAATACGATCGTTGCCACCGAAGACGGCGCCTAAGTTGAGGCCGTATTTATCGGAATCAGAGACAGAAACTTGCAAAACTTTGACGCTGATGGCCACTTGACGTGACATACGTTGGTTTTGTTCGTTAATGTATTTGGCAACCTTTTTGATATCGTTAGGTGTACCTGTCAACGTAATCACACCGCTTGATTGGTCGGTCGTGAGTTGAGCACCGGCAGAAATCATAGAACGAATGGCTGTTTCAATCGTCGCCCACAAATCAATGGAGACGGAATTGGACAGCGAAACGGATGATGAACCGCCGCTACCGCCGGTTGATGAACCACCGACATCAACGGACAATGACGGTTTTGTCGGCAATGTGTACAACGTAAATGATTTTGTGATGTATTTGTAAAAATAGATTTGCTTTTTCTCATATTTCCACCAAATACCGAAACGATCGCACACTTCATCAAGCAAACCGCTCAAAGGACCTTTGTATGACAAAATCATTTTATTGGTATCCGTCCATTGTGCACCGATATCTTCCATCGAAGGCTTGTTGCCATCGGCCAATTGTTGAACCTGACCGTCAAGCTCTTGTTCATAGCGCACGGAAATGGATGTGATTTTGTGAATCATGGAGCCGATTTCAAAGAGTGTAATCGGTCTGTTTGAAATGAGCGTGATACCATCCGGCGTCTCTAAATAAGACGGTACGGGATCGCCTTCATATTCAACCTCGCTGGTGTCGCCGAGCCAAATATCATCATTGACACGAATAACATCCGTTTTGGCAGCCTCGGTCGGTTGTTTGGCTTCGTGACGTTTTTCGGTCGCGATTTCGATTTCGCGATTAAGCGTTTCATCCATATCGGATGTGAGCGAACATGCGCTCAAGCATGCCGTCACGGCCAAAGCAAAAGTGAAGTTTAATTTTTTAGTCAAAAGCATTTTCATCCTCCATTGTTTCAACAACTAAGACACGGTTACCTTTATAAAAAGTTGCAATCGGTGCAGGTCTTGCACGGGCAAAGGCTCTGATCAAAGCAGAACTGACATCTGCAAAACGGCCTCTGAACATGGCACCCGCATTGAGTACATAATTACGATTGGTATTCCACACCAAACGCCAGCCTGATTGCTCGCTCCATTCGGTGAGTAAAGCCTTTAAGTTTTGTCCTTCGTCAGCGTACCAATCACGCACGGCATCTTCACCCTCTTCATCGACATAATCGTCTTGCTCTAAGCCTGCAGTTTCGGTAACGTTTTCGGGGCTGACTTCTTCGACAGTCACGATTTGTTCCTCAGCCGGCACGGGAGATGCGGCGGTTTCTTGAACAGTATTTTCGGCTACATCAGATGCATCGGTTGTTTCTGAGGAAGCCTTCGGTGATGGCAAAGCATCTGCGACGTTCTCGGAACTTGCTTCAGCAGGAGCCTGTGCGGCTTCGGTTGCAGCCGGCACTGCGGCAGCGGTTTCTTCAACAGGCGCTGCCTGAGCAGCCTGTGTTTCAACCTGTGTTTCATAACTGATAACCTCATCTTCAATGGAAGGAGGCAGTGAAGCAGATATATTATTACCCGCACCTGATTGCGAAACCAAACGATCGCGCGGCGATAATTCGCCATATTGTCTGTAGGGCGCGCGTGTTTGTGTGTAATTGATAAACGGATCCGTTTCACATGCACCGCCGGGACACAATTGTGCGTTGTTTTCTGCGGCTACCGGTGCATCAGCCGTATTATTGTATGCGCAACCTTGCACGCCGATGAGCATCGTCAGGCAGGCAGCTGAAAGTGTTAATCTGTTCATGGTATAATCCTTTGAAGTATGTTTCATGTTATTGTCCAATCATATAAACTCTTGCTTGAAGAATCAAGCGGTTTGATAAACTTATCATCATCACATCATCACCTTGTATTTTGACCTTTCTTATCTTCCGGGTTGTTAAAACGAATATTTCTGATAATAAAAGAGTTAGGCTCACGTGAGGTGAAAATCGGATTGATTTTGCGCCAATCGACCCCGCGGGAACTGAAAATGCTGCTGAGCAAATTCAATCTTTTTTGTTGCAGAACGTATGAACTTGTACCGTCGATACGCACTTCAATATACACATCATTGTTGTCACGCGCATTATCGGCAAATGCATAAATCCATTTTAATGTTTGACCTGAAATTTCGGCACGGTTCGGCTGGAATGACAAGCGAAGTTCGGCCGGCATAATGGCATCGGGTGCCAAAGGCTTATAATCATCCACACTGCCCAAAGTGAAGAAGTTTTTCTTGTCTTTTGCGGCATCAGCCAGCGCTTTATCATTTTCTTTTGAATCGGAAGCCGATTTTTTATCGGATTTTTTATCTCTTGAGAACCAAGACGAAATACTTTTAAATAAACCGGTTTCTTTTTCCTGATTGCTCAAATTGGCTTTTTGCGATGTCGATTTGGCATTGGCAGACAAATCTTTTTCATCCGGAGATGACGTCAAGTCTGGTGTTAAATCGGCATCATTTAAAATGTCTTCAGGTATCGGAATCAAAATGTTCTGAATCATTTGATAGGCCAATTTTTTATCCGAACTCTTTGTTTGGAGTAAAGGCTTAGAAAATGTTTGCGTCAAATTTTCCTGGTCAACGCTGTTCTCGATAAGAGAGACGGCTTCGTTTGTCTGATTCTCGGCGTCGCTTTGTTCAATCGATTCAGATGTTTGAGCCCTTTCTGCTTGATCTGTTTTGTCGGGTTCTGCTTGCACTGTCGCATCTTCGTTTTCTGTTTTTTCAATCGCCTGTGCGGCCTGCCGTTCTTGCTCTTTTTTGTTAAATTCTTCGACAACCGCTTGATTTTTGGCGTATTTATTGCCTTTGGCCATCACCCAGGGATCATCGCTATCGCTTTCATCGGAAAGCGCACTGACAACGGTTCCGTCTTGAGCGGCCACTTCGGCTTTTTCCCACGCGGTTTCATCTATTTCGGGTTCGGTCGTGTGCGCGATATCCAATATTGCACCGACCTCGCGTTTTTTGATATCGGCATCCGCCAAATTTTTTTCATCTTCCAAAATGTCGGTCTGTTCAATACTGTTGATCAAAGCCGTCGGCTCAATCATGGCAATTTGCGATGCGGGCGCACGGTCCTGAACGCTGATTTGCTGATGTATGGCATTTGTATTTTCAGACAAAGGAATTTGCTCGTCCGAAGATGATATATTATTTTGTGCCACCTGCATGGCATCTTGGGGTGTCTCAATGTTTTGCATACCTTCGGGCGTAAAGGTATCGCTGATGTCGGCATAAACAATACCGCTTTCGCTATGCTTTTTTGTTTCATTCAAATCTTGAATATCGGCCGCGTCCAACGTAATTTCGCTTGCCTGCGAGAGTTCGGTCGAAACTTCGTTTTGCGTTTTTGGATCATACTGAAAAACGGGTTGAGTAACCGAGAGTATATCGAGTTCGGCCGTTTGAACGGTGGGTTCGGCAGATTTTGCGGGTTCGACGGCAAGGGCGTCGATGGATGAAACATCGATTTTGGGTTGCGGCGTTGCCTCTATCTGCGGGATAACGTCTGCATCCGTAGCACTTTTTTGAAACAGTGAGATATTTTGAACTTTAATATCAGCCGAAGAGTCTGTTTTTTTGATTTCGGGCGCACGAAAGAACACCTTTTGGACAGCAGCGACTGCCAAAACGGAACATACAAAACTGCAAACAAAACTTTTAACGTAATTTTTTTGCATTTTTTTCAAGTTACTCCTAAATCAATAAAAACATCGAAAAATCAGACGTTTAATTGCAAACGGCCAACTTTTGTCGGTTTCATTAAGGCCCACTATAACATTGATTGTGTTAAAATTTTCTTAAACGCGGCCTGCAAAGTTTTTGATTTTCTTGATTTATTTTTCTTTAAGCAATGCGTCCAAAATTTTTGAGGTCCAAAAAGGGAATTAAGAGATAATTGTCTTTAGGATGTTTTAACTTTTGGGTGGTATAAAGGTAAACGTTTTAGAGTGTCGATTGATTGTGAATTTTTTGTTACATGGAGTTGTTTTTCTGTAAAATCAATATGTTAGCAAAATTCCAAACTTTCAAAAAAGACTGGTCAAACACAAAAAAATCTGATATTCTAATAATTGTAAAGAACTTAACATTCAAGGAGAAATCTTATGAAAATCTTAAAAAACAACTTTTGGACATTGCTGGGCGTGGCGCTTGTTTTGATGGTTGCCATGACAGGTGATGCAGCCGCTGCTTCAGGTGCCGTTAAAGGTAACACAGTGGTCGGCAGCGCCGTGACAAAAGCCGGTAACGTTTTTAAATCTGTCAGAACGATTGTGTTCGTGATCGGTGGTTTCGGTTTGGTCGGTTTGGCTGTCCAAGCTATTTTCGGTAAAGTTAAATGGGCATGGTTCGGGGCACTCGCCGTCGGACTTGGCGTGTTGGCTGCTGCCGGTGCGTTGATCGAATACGCAACAGGTTCAAACGTTTCTCAATCCAACTACCAAGATACGTTTAACACAACCGGTACCGGTACAACAGATAACATTAACACATGGTAATTGGTGTTTGGCTCGGAGGGCTCTCACTTTGATGAGAGTTCTCCGAACAAAAAAAATTTCAATCAATTGATGATTGAAAGAAAGGCGGTAAGAAATGAGTCTCGATGGATTTAAAAAATGTCAACAATATTTATTGGCAGGTTTTTTTGCATTTGCAATATCTTCGATTGTGTGTGCGGGCGATTGTTATGCTGTTTTTGAAAGTTTAACAAACGCGGGCAGCACAATTTTTGTCGGTATGCGCAAAATTATTTTTGCGTCTGCCGGTTTTGGTATTATTGCCATTGCAATCGGGGCAATTTTCGGATCGCTCAACTGGAAATGGCTTGCGGCCATTATCATCGGTATTGTTGTGATTGCAGCGACCGGTGCTTTGGTCAGTTATTTAACCATGGGAACAGGTGCCGATGTCACTGTTAAGGGAATCACAAATACTTTGACAACAGGTGCTGAAGCGGAAGACTATTAGGGCAACATAGGAGGGTAACATGAAAAAAATAGGCGGAATATTATGTGTACTCGGTATGGTCTTTTCAGGCTTTGTTTTGTCCGCGTCAGAGACGCATGCGCAGTTGTTGAATAACAATAGCAGCAATTCGGGATATGATACATATTACAGCAATCCAGGCGGTACCGTCGGTGTCGGTAAATACAGCGGTAGCGATACAGGCTATACACGGACGGATTTTTCAACATATGATGTACCTTCATCGACCACTAAGTCATCTGCTACCACCGATTCGTCATCGGGCTCTGGGTCTTCGGCGGATAACGGAAAAATTTTCAGAATTCTTGAAAGCAAGATTTATGATACATTGATGGATTTGCGCGAAATCGTGTACATGATTGCAGGCTTCGGTCTTGTCATGTTTACGGTGATGGCAATTTTCAACAAAATCAGTTATAAACATCTCGGATATATTATGATCGGGTTGTCGCTGCTTGCATTGATGTTTCCGTTTATTGAATATTTCAGCGGATACACGACGGAAGCATTGCGCAATCAGAGAGAATTGACATTTAGAAGTTTTTTGGATCCGAATGTGTCTATGGAGCGCATTCAGGGTACCGGATATAAAGAAATTGTTTATCCCTCATATCAGGGAGAAGTGCCAAGCGACGTCAGCGAGGGCGGCTTGTCGGATGAAGAATTGGCATCGTTACAGAATCAACCGCATTTTGAACTACCGGAAGCGCAAGGAATTAATTTACAGGTAAGCGGTATTAAAATACCAGATACCATCGAAGCACAAGTTCCTGATATCAACAGGGCTATTTACGAGGCAGGTTGCGATCCCCTAACCATGAAGGGTAAGTGGGATGAAAAGACCTTGCAACGACTGGTTTGTTCGGTGGATGAGTTTGGCAATGTGTTGACAACGTATGAGGTTTGCGAAGGCGGTAAAATCAAAAACGGAACATGTAAAGCCACCCTTTTGACAACACTTAACAACATTACGCAAGGTACGCAGGCGGCTTTAAGTACTGTGTCAAATGCAACTGGCGCCATTGTGACCGGTATCGGAACGGCAATGGCAACTTATGAAGGCGCTAAAAACATTGTGGATGCCATCGAAAATGCACAATGGAGTGGCGACAACTTTATGGATACGGTCAACAATATTTATGGCAGCACGCAAGGGGTGTTGTCTACCATTAACAGAGAAAATAATATTATTGCAGGCGGTATTATGTCCACAACACAACAAATCGGCAACACAATGGACGGTACATCAACATTGGCATCGCTCTTTAATACCAATTATGAAAATAATCCGACAGGTGCAAACAGTATGACAAACTGGTGGGGTGCTACCGATGAAAACGGAAATCGGACAAACAATCTTTATAACACTTTAGGCGGTATTTCCGATACAACGGGAGATATTCAAAATGCTGTCGCTATAGGGACGGGAACTTTAGGAACGGTTGCGCATGATACGTATGGTATTATCGGAACAGTTGACCAATTTTCGCAGGATATGGGTCTGAGCCAATCTAATGCCGCAAAACTGGCAGAGCAAGCAGCAGCTGAACAGCAGGCAGCGGCAGAAGCGGCCGCGGCAGAGGCAGCTGCGCAGAGGGCTTTGTTGGAGGCTCAAAACCGTGCAGCCGAAGAAGAAATGCGCCGTGCACAAGAAGAGGCTTTAAGACAAGAACAACGGCGACAGGCTCAATTAGAGGCTGAAAGGCGGGCTGCCGAGGAAGAAATGCGCCGTGCACAAAATACAAAAGCGGCAGAAACTGCGATGGACAACTTGACAATGGATCAATTGGCATCGTATGTTCAGTCGGGTCAGATTACATTTGAACAGGCCTTGAGTTTAGCAATGGCGCAAGAGGCACGTAAGGCACAGGCAGCACAGCAGGCTGCGCAACAGGCACAAGA
>JAGCTK010000147.1 GCA_017963715.1 Alphaproteobacteria bacterium
CTTCTCAAAGAAAATCGTTTGGCCTTAACGGCGTCACTCGGTGCGGGTGAATATGTGGTTCGTCACAAAATGACCGGCCAAAAGCACAAAAACAACACCGGCTACGCCTATCGTTTCGGCGGCGGGGCGATGTTTGGCCTGAGCAAACATATATCCGTCAGGGTTTTGGCACGTTATGCCAAGATGCATCACATTGACGGGCTCAATCATGCGTGGACATACGGCATCGGTTTAAGATACAATTTTGCAAGGGAGCAATAAGATGTTTAGAAAAATTTTGGTATCATTTGTTTTTATGGTGTTGATTTTGAGCGCTCTTTATGTGTGGAAGACCAAGACATCGGCGCCGATTCATATGGCCGACAAAAAACCTGCCATCGGCCACACCGTCAAAGCATATGACAATTCGGTGCATACCTACACCAAAGATAACTTAAAGACTACGTGTGATTTAGACAGCCCGATGGCATGTGCGGTCGAATACGCCATCAAATGCACCTTAAATCCGGATTTCAGCGATTGTCACGATTCGAAGTTGCCCAAATTTATCTTTATGTCTGACGAATTGCTTCAACGACCGACCGAGATGAGTTTTGAAATTGCCAAAATCAAACCGATTAATGATGATTTGGTTGAAATTCACACCGACAGCACCTGCAACGGCAACTGGTTCGGCCTGTGTCAAGGGCGTGTGATTTATGTGCTTGTGCCTTCAAACGGGGCATGGCGTGTCAAAGACATTTATGCCATTGAATTATAAGGGGTTTTCATGGAATATTCAGCCGACACTCTTGATTATGATGTTTTGATCAACAAAAATCTTTTGGGTGTTATCAAAGATGCGTTAAAGTATGTCTCGACGCGTGGTTTGCCGGGCGAAAATCATTTTTACATCACGTTTAAGACGAATATGGCAGGTGTCAAAGTGCCGGATATGCTCAAAATTCAATATCCCGAAAACATGACGATTGTTTTGCAACATCAGTTTTCGGCGCTTAAAGTCGATGACGAAAAATTTTCTGTCGTATTGGTATTTGGCGGCGTGCCGCATACACTTGTTGTGCCGTTTGACGCCATCACCTATTTTGCGGATCCGGCGGCCAAATTCGGCCTGAGTTTTGAATCGGCAAATTCGGCCTCAAGGTTAGAAGATGCCGACATCAAAGATACGGCTGCCACGCAAAACGCCCAACCTGCCGAAGTGATTTCGATTGACAGTTTTCGGAACAAAAAATGAAAAAAGTATCCATCATCATCGCGCACCGTCACGCCACCAGTTTTACATTGGAGGATGAATTTTATGTTGCGCTCAAGCAAATTGCAGAAAAGCAAAAAATATCGCTGGCCGATTTAGTGACCGAGATAGATGCCGCACGCGGTGACAAAAGCCTTTCAAGCGCCATCAGAGTGTATGTTCTAAACAACCACTGACCTTTTCCTCTTTCTGTCATGCCCCTCCTTTCCGTCATGCTGAACTTGTTTCAGCATCCCTAAGGCACCAAGATCCCGAAATAAATTCGGGATGACAGTACCCTCTCTTATGTCATGCTGAACTTGTTGCAGCATCCCTAATACACC
>JAGCTK010000014.1 GCA_017963715.1 Alphaproteobacteria bacterium
ATTTTGTGGGTGGATTCCGAACTTTTGGAACAAAATGAGCCGGAATGTTATCTCAAAGATGCCGATGCGATTATTGTGCCGGGCGGCTTCGGTAAACGCGGAACGCTTGGCAAGATTAAAGCAATTACTTATGCACGTGAACATCAAATTCCGTTTTTGGGTATTTGTTTCGGAATGCAGATGGCCGTGATTGAAACCATGCGAAATGTGGCAGGTGTTGACAATGCCGATACAACGGAGTTTAATGCCGATTGCACGCCTGTTGTCGGGTTGATGCACGAATGGCAAAAAGACGGCAAGACAGAACAAAGAAGCGAGGACGGTGACTTGGGAGGTACGATGCGCTTAGGTGCATACCCTTGTGTTTTAAAAGAGGGTTCGAAAGTCAGACAAATTTATGGCACCGACCATATTTCGGAACGGCATCGTCATCGTTATGAAGTCAACACCAATTATGAAGACGTTTTGGAAAAAAGCGGTATGCGAATTGTCGGCAAATCGCCCGACGGCAAATTACCCGAAATCGTTGAACGTACGAATCATCCGTGGTTTATCGGCGTGCAATTTCATCCGGAACTTAAGTCAAAGCCGTTTGCGGCACATCCGCTGTTTGTGGATTTGATTAAAACCGCACTGAAGTTGCGTTGTGAAAATTCTGAAAAATAGCATTAAAAAAGGCCTGAAAAACAATCACATCAGTGACTGCTTTTCAAGCCGAAAAATTTACTTTTCTTCTGTCTGATTTTCACCTTTAGAATCATATTTTGCCGAATCTAGCGATTTATTCCCGCCGGCTAAGACGCATCCGAGGGCTAACAGAGCAAAAAGCTCTATGACAGATACGATAATGAGCGGACCATTCATATCGTATTTGAAGCCTAAGATGTTTCCTAAGGCAAGAAATGCGAGGAATGATATCGGAAACATGGGGTTTAATTTGATGTCTGTCCACTTTCCTGTCAGAAAGACAATTAAGCCCAGTCCGATAAACATTGGCCAACGACACTCAAAATTCTTAAAAAGAAGAACTGTTGTGTACATCATCGCTCCGGTAACAACCATAAGCACCAAACGAAACCATAGTTTTTTCTCGTGTTTCATTGCTAAATCGGCGAAGATGAGGGTGGCAGCCATTAAAAACAAAAACAAAACAATTTCCATAACTTTTTAATTTTAGGTTTAACAATAATTATTTAACGGCCTTATCCTATCACATTTTAAAATTTTGTCAAGTATTAAATTTTTAATGTGAGAACAATGCACAAAAAAATCGGCCCGAAAAGCAATCACATCAGTGACTGCATTTCAAGCCGAATAATTTACTTTTTTTTGTTATCGCTCGGGCCGTCATACATCTCGGCAAAATATTCCGAAAAGTATTCCGAGACCGGCTTTTTACGCGAAGCCCATGTGCAGATAACCACAAACACGCCGAAAAACTCAAGCAGAGATGCGATTGCAAGCGGGCCCGGCATGTCGTATTTAAAGCCCAAAACATTGCCGACAATCAGCAAGATGATGAGCGAGATCGGGAATACAATGTTATTATCATTCTTATCATCAAGAAAAGATAAAAACGTTGTCACAGCCGGGGCTAAAAAAATCGGCCAACGGCTTTCTTCTCTGAAAAGTTTGATGGCGACGACAAACATTGCAATCCCCGAAAGAATAAGCAAAGTCCACAGCCACTTTTTTTGATAGAATCCAGCCAATGTCCCTAATACGACAGTGCATACGCACAATAAAATAAAAATTTCCATAACTTGTTTTTTTAGTTTATAATAATCGTTTGATGGTTTTATGCTATCATATCTAAAAATTTTGTCAAGTGCTTTTAAATGTGGTTTGTTTTAAATTTCGGCTTGAGAAAAATGCGCAAATATTATATAAATCAACTCACAAATGCCAAAATAAGTTCGGCATGACGCGTTGGAAAAGTTAAATGACAGATTTATTTGAAACAAGTTTGGCGGCCAAGGAAGAATATTCTGCTCAAGATATTAATGTTTTAGAGGGGTTAGAGCCCGTCAGATATCGCCCCGGTATGTATATCGGCGGCACGGATGAAACGGCTTTGCATCATTTGGTTGCCGAAATTTTGGACAATTCGATGGATGAGGCGGTGGCCGGTTTTGCCAATCATATCGATGTCGAAGTGCATGACAA
>JAGCTK010000148.1 GCA_017963715.1 Alphaproteobacteria bacterium
CGAGTATGAATTGCTCGAGATGATTTTAACTTTTGTATTGCCTCGTCAGGATGTCAAGCCCAAAGCCAAACGCCTGATTGAAAAATTCGGTTCCCTGCCCAAAGTGCTCCGCGCCTCACAAAAACTGCTCAAAGATTACGGTTTAAGCGACAATGTGATTGCCGCTTTCAAGAGTTATGCAACCGTCTCCGATATCATGCACATGCAAACGCTGCAAGAATCCAAAGACAATGTGCTCACCAATTTTGATCAAATGCTCAACTATTGCCGCAGTGCCGTTGCACACAACCGGCAAGAAGAATTTCATGTGATTTATTTGAATGCCGGCTTGCAGGTGATCGAAGATGAGACCATAGCACGCGGTGCGGCCGATTATGTGGCCGTTCATCCCAAAGATATTTTAATTCGCGCCTTAAATCACGGGGCGACATCCGTCGTTTTGTTTCACAACCACCCGGGCGGACATGTCAAACCCTCGCAAGCGGACATCACCCAGACCGTTGAAATGGTCAAAATGCTTGAAAATGCGGATATTAAAGTCAATGACCATCTGATTATTACAGAAGATAACTATTACAGTTTTCAAACGGTCGGCATGATGGATATCGTCCGCCAAAAAATCAGGGAACAACTGGCCGACAAGTTAAAACACGGCACTTTTTGATTTAACTTTTATCCAAAGCATAGCCTGTGGCACGAACCGTGCGAATATAATCGGGGCCGAACTCGTTTAAGGCCTTTCTCAAGCGTCTGATATGCACATCAATGGTGCGCGGCTCGACATAAATATTATTGCCCCACACAATTTTGAGCAAATCGTTGCGCAAAAAGACTTTGCCCTGATTTTCCATCAAAATTTTGAGCAATCTGAATTCCGTCGGCCCCAAATGGATATATTGCGTGCCTCGAAACACCTTTTTTTGCACCAAATCCATCTTGATATCTTCAAAATTTAATTCTTTGACCGTCATCACATCCGGTGCACGACGCATATTGGTGCGCACACGAGCCATCAGTTCCGGCACCGAAAACGGTTTGGTAACATAGTCATCCGCACCGGCATTTAAGCCTTTGATTTTGTCTTCTTCCTGACCTTTGGCCGTCAGCATAATGATGGGAATATTTTTCAAATCGGGTTTTGAACGTATCAATCGGCAAATTTCAACCCCCGACATTTCGGGCAACATCCAGTCGAGCAAAATGACATTGGGCAATTCTTGCTCCACCACGGACAAAACTTTGTTGCCACGTGCCTCGATTGCGACTTCATAGCCCTCTTTTTCCAAATTATATTTGAGCAGCAACGCCAAGGCATTTTCATCTTCAACAACCAAAACTTTTGCCATATTTACTCTCCTATCTTAATGCATCCATATTTTGTCGGTAATCTTTTGTCTGAAAAACAGCCGTGCCGGCCACCAATATATCTGCGCCCTGATGAACGCACAACTGAGCGGTTACTGCATTGATGCCTCCATCAACTTCAATCTGTGCAGGTTTTCCGGCCAGCATCTTTTTGATACGCGCGATTTTGTCCGGCGTCGTTTTGATAAATGACTGTCCGCCAAACCCCGGTTCAACACTCATGACAAGCACCACATCTATCATATCCAAAACATCAAGAATAATATTCTCATCTGTCGATGGTTTGAGCGCCACACCGGCTTTTATGCCGAAACTTTTG
The DNA here is from genome assembly GCA_017963715.1 of Alphaproteobacteria bacterium. Taxonomy (GTDB): domain Bacteria; phylum Pseudomonadota; class Alphaproteobacteria; order RF32; family CAG-239; genus UBA1254. The sequence continues at coordinate 1,685 of JAGCTK010000148.1, forward strand.
ATTTTTTGAAGCGTTTTGGTAAAATCTTTGCATTCGGCATGGACGGTGATGATATCTGCACCCGCCTGATAAAAACTCTCAACCAACAAGGCCGGATTATCCACCATCAGATGCGTATCAAACGGCAGTTTTGTGTGCACGCGCAAGGATTTGATAACAGGCGCACCAAATGTTAAATTCGGCACAAAATGCCCATCCATCACATCTAAGTGAATCATATCGGCACCGGCCGCATCCAGCGCTTTGATTTCGTCTTTCAAACAACTGAAATCAGCCGATAAGATACTGGGGGCAATCAAAACCATAAATTTATCTCCTTATATTGGTAATATACCGCTAAAAAATTTAAATGGAAGTCATTTTTTTAAAATCGCGCCGACGTTTAAGAAAAAAAATGATGTGCTTTGCTTGAAATTTGTATTTTCAAGCATATTTTGTGTTCAAACAGAATTTTTTATGATTAGGAGATGGCACGATGGGCGATATGGCAAGACGTATTTCAAAAACGGATGTCAACGATTTAATTAAAACCTTAAACGAAGCATATGCGGAAGAATGGCTCGCATATTATCAATATTTTATCGGCGCAAAATTGGCGGTCGGCATATTGCGGCCGAACATTCAAAAAGAGTTTGAAGAACACGCGCATCAAGAATATGAACATGCGTCAATGGTGGCCGACAGAATCATCGAACTCGGCGGCATCCCCGTCTTAAACCCTGATGATTTTTCAAAATTAGCCAAGTGCAAATACGATGCCCCCATCCATGAAGACACGCTGTCTCTTGTCAAACAAAATTTAGATGCCGAGCGTTGTGCCATCGGACGCTATCAAGGTATTTGCGATATGACATTCGGCAAAGATTATGTCACCTACAGGATGTCCGAACATATCTTAAAAGAAGAAATCGAACACGAACAGGAAATGGAAGATTTCTTAAAAGACTTCTCAACAGCCAAAAATTATTATACCGACGACCCAACAAACTGATTTTTCATTTTCAATTTTTGTAATCAAAAAAGACTTTGGTTTTACCCAAAGTCTTTTCTTTTATCTGACAAATCCTTTAAGTATCATTTATTTATCATTTATTTAAATCTCAAGCGAACATGATTGGACCGACCCGTCACCATATTTGCTTCTTCGATGGTATAAATACGCTTATTTGAATTGAATCGGTTTGCCTTCTTCGTTGTAGAGCGTCGAACTGCCGTCTGCATTTTTATACCATACTTCATTCAGAGCAACCTCAATTATTGATGACACTCTTTCACCCACAATGGATGTCGTATGTTCCAAAGATATATACCCCTATTTTTTGGTATTGATAATCTTGAGTGCTTCATCCAAAGACAAATCCGGCTTGCGTTGTTTGGGTGGGATGGCATAATTTGTTTTACCGCATTTCAGATACAAGCCGTATCGCCCCGTCAATAAAACAACATCTTCATTTGTTGCGGGATTTTTGCCTAAAACGGTCGACTCCGCTTTGGCTTTCGCGTTTTCCAAAATTTCTGCGGCACGCTCTTTTGTGATATTAAAAATCGTATCCGCCCCCGTCAAAGATTTTGACTTTGTGCCTTGTTTGACGTAAGGGCCGAATTTGCCGATATTGACTTCAATACCATTTCCCAAATCTTTTGGCAGACAAATGAGTGTTTCTGCCTGTTCATACGTCAAATCTTCGGGTTTGATAAACTTCGGCAAGGCAACACGCTTTGGCTTTTCGGTTAAAGCCGTCGCATCATCACCCCACTGGACATAATACCCGTAAGGTCCTTTTTTGAGATAAACGTTCAGCGTTTTATAAACGCCGAGCAATTTATCCTCGGGCTTGGGCTCTTTGGGTGCCGTTTCGCTTTCGACTTCTTGTTCTTTTAAGTCGGTTAAAGGCTTGGTATATTTGCATTCCGGATAATTCGAACACCCTAAAAATGCGCCGAATTTGCCGAGTTTGACGCTTAAATGACCTTGATGGCACTCGGGGCATAACCGCGGATCGCTGCCGTCCTCTTTTTCGGGGAAAAGGTGATGAGATAAAACTTCATCAATTTTTGTAATAACATCCGTTACTTTCAGCGGCTCAACCTGATCAACGTTTTTGATAAATTTACCCCAAAAACCGGATAACAACTTTTTCCAATCCATTTTACCGTTTGAGATATCATCCAAAAATTCTTCCATCTGGGCCGTAAAATCATATTCCACATATTTTTTAAAATAATTTTCCAAAAACACGGTCACAATACGCCCTCTGTCCTCAGGGATAAAACGCAATTTTTCAACTTTGACATATTTGCGCTCTTGCAAAACCGCAATAATCGACGCATACGTCGAAGGTCGGCCGATACCGAGTTCTTCCAAGCGTTTGACTAAACTTGCCTCGGTAAATCTCGGCGGCGGTGTCGTCATGTGGCCTTCAGGCTTAATATCGCCTTTGTCAACACTTTGTCCCTCACTCACATTCGGGAGTATTTGGTTTTCATCATCATCCTGACTGTCATCTTTGCTTTCCTGATAGAGCCTTAAAAAGCCGTCAAAAGCAATCACCTGCCCCGTTGCACGCAACACAATCTGTTTATTTTCGGATGTTGAATCAATTGTCACTTTGTCAAAAACGGCCGGCGACATTTGGCACGCCACCGTACGCTTCCAAATAAGTTCATAAAGTTTGTGCGCATCCGAATCGAGTTTAGCCTCCATCTGCTTTGGCGTTTTCATCACATCGGATGGACGAATGGCCTCGTGCGCTTCCTGCGCATTTTTAGACTTTGTTTTATAAATTTTGGGAGATGAGGGCAAATACGGTGCACCGAAATATTTGCTGATGGCCTCACGACAGGCATCAATCGCCTCGTTTGACAGATTGACCGCGTCGGTACGCATATATGTAATCAAACCGTCTTCATACAGTTTTTGCGCAATCTGCATCGTCTTTTTAGCCGAAAAACGCAATTTTCGCGCTGCTTCCTGTTGCAAAGTCGAGGTTGTAAACGGCGGCGCCGGATAACGATTGGCCGTTTTGCGCTCCACAAGTGAGACGGCAAATTTTTCCGCCTCGATTTTGGCCTTGGCATCAAGTGCTTTTTCTTCCGTATTGAGATCAAATTTTTCCAATTTTTTACCGTCAAGGCAAATCAAATGTGACGGAATCAACGCCTTTTCCGATGTCAACAAGTCGACATCCACCGTCCAATATTCTTCTGCCTTAAAGTTTTCAATCTCGTTTTCACGGTCACAAATCAGTCTCAAAGCCACACTTTGCACGCGGCCTGCCGATTTTGACCCCGGCAACTTGCGCCACAACACAGGCGATAAGGTAAAACCGACCAAATAATCCAGCGCACGACGCGCCATATAAGCCGAAACCAGATTTTCATCAATTTGGCGCGGATTCTGAATAGCCGTCGTCACGGCTGACTTGGTGATTTCATGAAACACGACACGTTCAATCTTTTTGCCTTTTATTTTTTTGCGTGCCGTCAATTCTTCCAAAATGTGCCATGCAATGGCTTCTCCCTCTCTATCAGGGTCGGACGCCAATATCAGTGTATCTGCCTTATCAAGTGCTTTGATAATATCGGCCAATCTTTTTTTGCCCGAAGCACTTAACTCCCACGTCATTTCAAAATCTTGATCCGGTGCAACCGAGCCGTCTTTTGAGGGTAAATCTCTGATGTGTCCGAAACTGGCCAAGACCGTATAATCCGAGCCTAAATATTTGTTGATTGTTTTGGCTTTTGCCGGAGATTCCACCACAACGAGTTTCATTTTAATTTCCTTAAACCTTGCTTTGTTAACACCAAAAAACTTCCGTTTTTGCGCTCAACCAGCCCGTCCAATTCAAGTTCCGTCACCTTCATCAATGCCTCAGAGGTCGGTAGGCCCAAATGACGTATCAAATCATCCTGCTCAATACCGGACGAGCCTATTACCTCAACGATACCTTTCGGCTCAACGTCGGTTTTGGTGTTTTGCTGCATCATGGACTCTTTTTTGTCATTGTCAAGAGGTTTTGCATTCAAATTGGCATTTTGATTGATTTTTAATGTTCTGTTTTGGGTAACGGCCAATGTTTGCAACACATCATCGGCACTTTCGATAAGCAAAGCGCCGTCTTTAATCAGTTGGTTGCAACCGCCCGATTTGTTATCAAACGGTGAGCCGGGCACGGCAAAAATATCTTTGCCTTGTTCCAAGCCGAGCCGCGCCGTAATTAATGAGCCCGAATTAACCGATGCTTCAACAACCAAAACGCCCGCTCCCAAACCTGCCACCAGTCTGTTGCGACGCGGAAAATTGGAAGCATTGGCTTTTTCACCCATTATAAATTCGGATACAAGTGCACCTTGAGCGATAATTTGATCGTATAAGGCCTTGTTTTCTTCGGGATAACAAACATCCACCCCCGTCCCTAATACTGCAATGGTCGGGCCGTTTTGATTTTTGGCATACATGGCTCCTTTATGTGCTGCACTATCAATACCGCGAGCCATACCCGAAACAATCAAAACATCGCTGTTTGTCAAATCATAAGCCAAGCGTGAAGCAATTTTGCGCCCTATAACCGATGCGTTGCGAGAACCCACAACCGACACGCTTGCCGGATAATTCAACAAATCAACGCGCCCTTTGACATACAGCACGGGCGGTGCATCGTTTAATTCTTTGATTAGCGCCGGATAGGCCTCATCTTCCAAGCAAATGACGGAAACGTTGTTTTTGTGTGCCGATTTTAATTCTGCTTCGGCCTCTTTTTTGGAAAAAACATCTGTTTTTTTAGCAAGCGCTGCCAATGCATCTTTGACGGACCCGTATTCGGCCACCAGTTTATGAAACGAAACGGGACCGATACCGTTGGTGTTAATCAGTTGAAGATAGTCTAAAATTACATCTTCGGCCATTTTACGCTTTCTTTTTGAAAGTGATTTTGCTTTCTTCACCCTTGATTAAACGGCGAATGTTTGCATGGTGTTTACAAATCACAAGCACAACCACAATCGTATAAAAAAACATATAAACCGGCGGTGCCAACAAATATGTTGCCACAGGCACGGCAACAGCCGCCGTCAGCGCCGATAATGACGAATATTTGAAAATAAATGCCATCGCAAGCCAAATACCGAGTGCAATCAAACCAATCGGCCAATATGTCACCAAAAGCAAACCCAATGATGATGAAATA
>JAGCTK010000149.1 GCA_017963715.1 Alphaproteobacteria bacterium
AACGTTGAGGTCGTTATGAACTAAGTTCATGAAGGTTCAAGTCCTTTCGGCCGCACCATTTATAAAGCACTTTTTAATTTTAGAACAATTCATTTAATCAGTTAAAAAGGAGGCCGCCCATGCTCAGAATTTATAAATCGGAAGATGGCGGAAAACTTGTTAAACTCAAAAAAAACAAGGTCACCTCTTTATCATGGTACAATTTGATTTCGCCGAGCGAAGAAGAACTCTTAAAGGTTTCCGAGCAACTTAAACTTGATTTTGATATGCTCAAAAACGCTTTGGACTTAAACGAGCGTTCGCGGGTGGAATTTGAAGACAATGTTTTGTCCTTGATCGTCAATCTGCCTTTACTCGATGATGACGGCAAATTTGATACCTTGCCTTGCGGCTTGTTTTTTACCAAACGCAATTTTATGACGATTTGCTCGCGTGATAACCGTATTTTGAACTCGTTTAACAAAAACACGGCCAAACTTTTTGATACACGGCAACGCGGGCGCTTCTTGCTGATTATCCTTTCAAAATGCACGCAGTTTTATTTGAAGTATTTGGCAATTTTGAACCAAAAGACGGAGGAAATCGAGTATTCGCTCAGAAAAACGACCAACAACAAGGCCTTGTTTGACTTAATGGAAATTCAAAAATCACTGGTCTACTTTACAACAGCCTTAAAAGATAACCATGTCGTGTTGCTCAAATTGCTTCGGATGTTACGCTCTAAAACATTTGCCAATATGATTGCCTTTTCCGAAGACGATATGGATGCCCTTGATGATGTGATTGTCGATAACAAACAAGCCATTGAGATGGTTGATATGCACCGTTCGATTTTGGAAGGTATGATGGATGGTTTTGCCTCGATTATCAATAACAATCTCAATCTTGTGATGAAATTTTTAGCAGCCATCACGATTATTTTATCCATTCCGACCATGCTCGCATCGTTTTGGGGAATGAATGTGCCGGTGCCGTTCAGCGGCCATCCCTACGGCTTTGGCGTTGTGATTTTAATTTCTATCGTGTTGACGATTTTTGCCACCATCTTTTTTAAGAAAAAAGGCATGTTTTAGTTTGGCGGCTTTATATTCTCACCGTTAAACATCCTTTTTACATGGATTTGCTTGACATAGACAAAAACCTGTGTTAGCATTTGGACGATTTTACTTAAGTATATGTCGAACCAATTAAAATAATTACAATTATGGACAGAGTTTTGAAAAAACGTATCAAACGCGGTGAGTGTTTGTCTGACATGGATGAGATGTGTCTGATTAGTTCAAAGTCTCGGTGGTGGTTTAGGATTTATCTTCGCAACAATCAACTTTCAAAAGAAGCACAACTTGCGTTGCTCAATCCAGATAATCTGGCATTTTTCAAGATTTACTTGAAAAACTGGTGGCTTTCCGAAATTGTGCAGTGTGAATTGATTGCGCTTGAAAACGAAGTATTGTTTGATACATACCTCAAATCATCCAAATGTTTTGATAATACAGCCACAGAAATGCTGTTGCATCTTGAAGACAAAAAATGGTTTAAGACCTATATCAACGAGCATGAACTTTCACAAAAACAGCAGGTGAAACTGGTTGAAATGGGTGATATGGAGTTGTTTGAAGCCTATGTGCAAAAGCATATTATGTGTGGCGATCCTTTGCTTAAAATCCTTCTCGGTCCGGAAAGTCCCACCAATACGGCACTGTTTGATATCTATACAGACTATTGGACTTTGGAAAACAGGGAACAACTGGAATTGATCAGCACAAAAAAACTGGATTTATTTAAGACTTACGTTCAAAAACACCGCCTCACGCTCGATGCCAGACATGCGTTGTATAACACCCTTGATTTTGAGTGGTTACGTGCCTATTTAATGGCAATCACCAAAGACGATCGATGAAAAAAAGCCTCTTTTTTTAAGAGGCTTTTTTTGCTTTTAATGTTTTTTATTTCGTTTTTCAAGATAGTCTTCAACCACCCATGCAATATATTTTTTGAGTACTTCATGCAAGGTTAAAAGTGTCAAAATCACGATTGAAAACCAAAGCAAAATCATAAAAAACAACGCCATTTTATCTATCCTTTAATATTTTTGATATATCAAGTAGCCTATGCTCAAATATCTAATTTTTTGTTAAAATTCACTGGAATTGGTCAGTAAGATGAGGGCCTGCAAGAGGTGTTGTGCGGCGTTGCGGTTTTTGATGCGATAAAAAGCATGGATCAATTCAAGGGTTTCTGGGTTTTGTAGCGGGTCATGTGCAAGAAAGGCAACAACGTTTTCTTTTTTGCCTTGCAAATGATAGGGGCTTTGGCTGATGATGCGCTCATCCATGCCGCAAAAGAAGAAATCAATGGAAACACCGAGGGCGCAACTGATATCAAAAAGCCTGCTCGCGCCTATTCTGTTCAAGCCTTTTTCGTATTTTTGGATTTGTTGAAAGGTGAGCCCTAAGATGTCGGCGAGCACTTTTTGGCTCATGTTGAGCATTTTGCGACGAATTTTGATGCGACTTCCGACATGAACATCACGGGATTAGGCGTTTTATCATCAAGGCGGCCTCGGATGTGGTGTTTCATATTTTTTCTCTTAATTTCATGTTATATAAAAAACTGCCGTATCAGGCAGTCGGGAAGAAGCAAAATCATATAACGAGAAATGACTCCGATAACCTTTAGAAAACCTTGGACATGCATTATCGGCTCCCCGACTATTTTCGGGGATAGATATGTTGTTTTAAAATAAAGCAACAATCTTATAGCGGTATCCGCCGCTACTCGTTATAAAGGCTTTGCTAAGCCCCGTGCCCTTTCGGACACTGATAAAGTTTTTTCTTTATCTACCAGATATTCTGACATCAAAAAAAACAAATGTCAATAAATTATCCCCCGATAAAAAAAACAAACTTTACAACTCAAAATAATT
>JAGCTK010000150.1 GCA_017963715.1 Alphaproteobacteria bacterium
AATATTCCATGCGTCTTTCCAACGATAAGGAACATCGAGGTTCTTCTTGCCGGTTGCTGCAAGCAAAGCCTTATCGGTTGTTTTGCCAGGGAATACGGGGAATCTGTGCCACAACGTGTATTTAACCGTTGCGGTTGTTGCCCATTTTTCTGCCGTTTTGAAGTAGCCGGACAAAATGATGCTGGCCGGCAATTCCGGATCTGCTGCTGAATGATATTTACCTGCTAAAGCAGCAATTGCCGGGATGGCACTGTAGGGGCTGTCAATGGTGACATAGTGCTTGCCGCTTGTCTTTTGAATGCTCTTATGACGATAAGACAAACCGATACGAGCATCATCATTGAATTCATACATTGCACCGATGTTGAACGTGCCTGTATAACCCTTCACTCTGAAATCGCTATAACCGATTTTGGTTAAGCCGGGACTTAAATCCTTGTTTAAATTAGATGTTAAAGAGCTCGTAATGCGGCGGAAAATCGCGCTGGCACCGAATGAGAGTTTGCTGTCCAATTTGTAAGCGGCTGACAAGTTGAAATCAATCACTTCGAGTTCCGACTTGCGCACACCGGTCGGTGCTTTGGCAATAAAACTGTCATTTTTATAACGAGTCGCCAAACCAAACGGCACATACACGCCGGCACCTAAGAACAATTTGTCATTAACATTATATTGACCAAACGCGGAAGGAAGCGGAATCATAAAATCCATGTCCGCTTTTTTGCCTTTGTATGCATCTTCACCGTGTGCTTTTGAGTGAACCTGCGTGGCCACAACACCGAGTTGCATGCCCGAACGTTTGACCAGTGTCATACCTGCCGGATTGTAAGCCAGTGCGGAATAATCGTCACCCGCCACACCGATACCGGCAAACGCACGACCTAAACCCGTTACGGAATATTCATTTAACTGATAACCTGCCGCATGCGCATTGGCTGCTGCCAACGAAAGAAGCGATACGGTGGCTAATTTGTAAAAGTTCTTCATAAGTTTTTTGTCCTATTTGTTAGTAAATTGAAATAAAATTCTTGCGCATCATATATTTTTGTTGTAGTTAAGTAAAGTAGGCACTTTTGAGGACAATAGTTTCTTAAAAGATACCAATGTGTATTTTGAAGGTTTGCAGGAGAAAAATATGTCTGAATATCTTCCGGATAAATTGGCCGAAGTCACCATCAAGATGTTGGGTGACCGGTGGAAAGTTTTGATTATTCAAAATTTGCTTGACGGGACAAAGCGCTTTGGTGAACTCAAACGCGAACTCGGCAATATCACGCAAAAAGTTTTGACATCCAATTTGCGGCTTTTGGAAGAAAAAGGTATTTTGGTGCGCAAAGTGTATGCTCAAATTCCGCCGCGTGTTGATTATACGTTGACGCAACTGGGGTATGACTTAAAACCTGTGATTGATTCGATGATTGCATGGGCCGAAGTGTATCGCAAAAATATGGCCAAAGCCTTGAATATCGAATTGCCGACATTCAAGCGTCGCGGGACAACTATTTAAAAAAGTCACAAATTTAAAAATTTTTGTTGACAAGCAAGATGTTTTCGCTTATCTTGCCCCAACATATAACAAAAAGGAATTAAAAAAATGAAGTGCTACAGTTCTTTAAAATCCAAGAAGACGCGCGATAAAGATTGCAAAGTTGTGCGCCGTAAAGGTCGCGTCTATGTGATTAACAAAAAGAATCCTAAGATGAAGGCTCGTCAGGGATAATTTGTTATTCGTGCTTGATGCATCAAAATAAAACTCCGGCTCCGTCAGTTAACGGAGTTTTTTTTAAAACTAAAACAGCATCGATGATAAACCGATGCTGTTTTGTACTTTTTAAATGACTAAACCTCGATACGTTGCGGTTTGGCTTTAACCCTGACGCGCGGGTGTGTTGCAAAGAACGTTGCAAGTTCGTCATACGTCTTCGGCTCAGGCGGTAAAGTTTCATCATCCGAGAGGATGCGCTTTTTGGTGACCTTTTCCAAAACATCAAGCAGATCAACGAGGAACGGGTACGTGATGGCACTGCCGTGTACTGAAGCATTTCTGAGATAATCTTTAGACAAGCCGGCCGCCTGGGAGAAGAAATCCATAATATCTTCCTTTGAGAAGAGATTATACATCTCATCAATCCACTGCCGGATCGACGGATCATAGTAAATTGACTTGATGGTCGGATTGTCGGCCCATGCGCCGATTTCTTCCTCTAACACACGCCTCAAGGCCCTGTCAATCTTTGATACTTTGGAATTAAGCACCAACTCAAGATAATCTGCTTTTTTGAGTTTGTCGGCTGCAACCCTGAACAACGAATCTGACTGAGACAAACGCATTGCGACGAACAACTGAGTGTCTTTTCTCGAGAGTTTTTTCTTTTCCATATACATAATAAGTTAATATTGTTAGTAGATTAACTTTGTTTATATCATCATTTTTGACAAAAATCAAGCGTTTTTTATATTTTTTGACATTTAAAAGCAAGCCACGCTTTTTGCACTTTGTTCAAACGCGGTGCCAAGGCCTCAAAAACCTCTCTGTGATATGTGTTGAGCCATATTTTTTCGGCCTCTGTCAACATATCTTGTTTGATAAGATTTCGATCAATCGGGCAGAGTGTCAAAGGCTTAAAACACAGGTGCTTGCCGTCAGGTGTATATTCGGTATAAACCAAATTTTCGATTCTGATTCCGTAGGCGCCTTTGACATAATAGCCGGGTTCAATTGACGTGATATAATGGGGCAAAACGGGTGTTGTGTTGTGTGCATTGATAGCAAAGGGGCTTTCGTGCACGTTTGAAAAATGACCGACACTATGGCCCGTGCCGTGCGCATAATCTTTGCCGTATTTAAGAAGTGTATCGCGGCAGATTTTATCGAGTTCACAAGCCGGCGTTTTGATGTCAAAAATATGATTTGCAAGTGCAATATGCGCTTTTAAGACTTGTGTAAACGAGGTTTTGACATCGTCTGTAACATGCCCGAATGCGACAGTGCGCGTGACATCCGTCGTGCCGTCAAAATATTGCGCACCGCTGTCTAAAAGGAGCAGGGTATTTTGTGCCATTTTTTTGTTGGTCTTCGGTGTCGGCTCATAATGCACGATGGCAGCGTTTTGCTTAACGGCGGCAATTGTTGCAAAACTTTCGGACACATAATGTTTTTCTCTTATACGGAAGTTGTGTAATGCTTTCACAACCTCAAGTTCGGACAAATTGTGATAATGTGTTTCGAGCCAGCACAAAAATTTGACAAGCGCGGCGCCGTCTCGGATGTGGGCGTTGACAAAGCCTTTGAGTTCCACATCATTTTTTTGCAACTTGAAAAGGCTGACAATATTGGGACGCACATCCCGCAAATTTTGGCATTCGACCGCCAAAGCAAACGGCGTTTTGGAAAAATCGGCCATCACATGTGTGCATTTTGCCATGTCTTTTTTGTGTTTTTCAATTTGCGAAAACGGATATATTTTGAGCGTGGCATCACTTTTAAGCAAGCCGAATCGACGCACCACGGGCGTATAAGGCAAATCAGATGCGCGCAAATTGGCAAGCCACGAAATATCTTCGGGTGAGGTGAGCAAAAGCGCATCGGCACCAAGAGCAAAGTTTTGTGCCGCCATTTGACATTTTTGCTTTGACGACAGACCGGCAAAACGCAAATCGTGCGTAAAAACATTTGGTTGCGCAAAAAACGAACTTCGCGGGGCTGATGGTTTCGAGACAAGGCAAATATCCTGCTTGATAAAATACTGTGCCTCTTGAGCCGAAAGACTCCACGGATTGACAATCAGTGTTTCAAATCCGGCGCTTTTAAATATTTGTGCAGCATCTTTGATAAAATTGGCCGAATCGACAACTTCAATGCCTTTTTTGACTTCCATACGGGCTTGCAGGCTGTAACGCCCGTCCACAAAAAGCCATGCGCGGTGACGGCCGATCAGCATACTGCCGTTTGAGCCCGTAAAACCAGAAATTTCAAGAATTTTGTTTTCGGTATCTAAGACGTCTTCACCCAAAAACATATTATCGCGCGTCATAAAACAGGCCTCTGTTTCTTTTAGGTTTGTCTGCAAATCGTTGAGTGTTTGCGTTTTTTGTAAGCGGACGGCACACCATCTGTGTTTTTGATAGGTTTTGATAAGCTTAAAGCCAGCTTTTTGGTAGGCGCTTAACACCCAATCTGTTTGGTCATATGTAAAGCCTGACAAAATCATCAAACCGTTTGGGGCAATATGTTGCGCCGATTGTTGTGCCATCGACATCAACGGGCGCGCCAAAATATTGGCAAAAATCACATCAAACGGGGTATGCCGTGCGATGATTTTCGGGCGATAGCCGTTGCCTTTAAATAGGTTGATAGTCTGATTGACGCCGTTGAGTTTGGCATTTTGTTTGGCAAGACAAACCGAGGCGGCGTCAATATCAACACCCAAAGCGGATTGAAGTGATTTTGCCCATATTTTAGCGCCGGCAATGGCCAAAATGCCCGAACCCGTGCCGATATCCAAAACAGTGTGCGGCGTCAAACCGCTTGCAACAAGGTCGGATAACGCCTCAAGACAAAGATGTGTCGTTTCGTGGGTAGAGCCGAAGGCAACCGATCCGTCAATTTGAAGCGCAATTTTTTTGGAGTTTTTGATCGGAGTATCCGTGATGTCATAGATGATAAAATCGCCGGTTTCAATCGGTGCAAATCTGACAGCCGTTTCGGCAAGCCAATTTTTGTTTTTGATTGTTTGCACCTGATAGGGCGGAAGTGTGATGTTTTGCTTTTTTGCCTCATCTTCAAGTGTTTTGATGTCAAAAGTGCTTGGCGCGTAAACACTGTAGCGTAATTTGCCGTCTGAGGTATAATCAACGGCCGTTGTCTCAAAAACAGTGTCTAAAAATGCGCTCAGCGTCTCATCTTCCGGCTTTTGCGGCTCAAAACTGACGAATAATATATCATCTTTCATTTTTTTCTCGATTTTGTTATCTTTTTATTTACCAAATGACATTATAATCACTTTTTAGAATATGTTTAAACATTTTTTAAAGAGAATACAAATGAAAAAATTGGCTTTATTTCTTGCGCTCGGTATATTGGCTTCGTGCACATATCGGGATAATACCATCAATTTTTTACCGTTTCGCAATCAGGTGTTTACGTTTTGGCAGACGGAAAAGATTTTTTATTATGATAAGTCACTTAATGAAGAATTTTTATCCGAAAGTCAGACTATTACGGAAAACAAAGTTGAGCGGGGGCAAATTTTAATCACGCATGCGGGCGAAGAAATGGCATCGACCAAAACCTACCGCACGGATTATTACAGCACCGAAACGATTAAACCCAACAAAAATGGTGAACTCGATTCGGGTTATTCTCCTTTAAAGATTAAAAAGAATGCAAATTATACCGCCTTTGGCGAAACAACCTATGACGGACATACTTATATGCTTGTCAGCCCCGAATACAGCAGAGACATTATTTTGGTTGAGCCGGACGGCAGAATTTATAACCATATCGGCCGCATGATGGGTAAGCGTTTGATTGTCTTGAGTGCCGAATTTTATATCACGCCGGATGATTTAAGAATGTTCCCCGTTGTCGATACACGCACCGAAAATTCGGACAAAACGGAAGG
>JAGCTK010000151.1 GCA_017963715.1 Alphaproteobacteria bacterium
GAAGTATATCAGTCATATTTTTTCCGTTTTTTTGTTATTTTATATACCTAAAACCTTATTTGCAAGCCAAAAACAATAACAGATAACAAAAAATACCTCAGCAAAAAATACTGAAGTGTTTTTATGTTTATTGCTTAAACAAGCGGACAAATACGTTGTGCAGGATGACACTCCCGAGACAAAGTCCGACCGTTAAGCAGGCGCTGAGATACATGATACCCATACCGACAACCGTGATACCGATAATCGCTAAAACGCGATACAGAAATTGCATTGTGTCAGGCACGGCAACAATACCGATGGCAACGGGCATACCAACCCAGGCCAGCAAAAGCAAAACCTCTAAAGTATAATCCAGCACCTTATGAAACGGGCTGAAAAGATAATACACCAGAGGTAAAACAACGGCCAAGATGATTGCCGCAATGCTCATAATAATAACTGTATTCATAATGATTGTATTTAAAGTTTATAAAAATTTTGATCTTCTTTGACAATATCACTTTTAAAATATTTGTCAACAAAAAAATAAAGTTTGTCTAAAAAAAGGTTTGAAAAAATTTTCAAACCTTTTTAATCAAAATTTATTGTCAGATAAATGAGATTTTATCTTCTGTTGCCCATGATACGAAGCAGGCTTAAAAACAGGTTGATAAAATCAAGATACAATTCCAACGCACCGGCCACAGCCTTGCGCAACATCATGCTGTCATCATCACCCGACATATAAATATTGCGGATTTTCTGTGTATCATAGGCCGTCAAGCCGACAAAAATTGCAACCGACAGGTATGACAACACATAGTACATGGCGGGGCTTTTCAAAAAGATATTGACGATGCTTGCAATAATCACGCCCCAAAGGCCCATAATCATAAATGAGCCCATACTCGTCAAATCACGTTTTGTCGTATAGCCGTACAAACTCATTGCACCGAATGTACCGGCCGTAATCAAAAACACGCGCGCCATCGATGCGGCTGTGTACATCAGCAAAACAGGTGCCAATGATGCACCCATCAAAGCCGAAAATCCCCAAAACACACCTTGAACCTGTGCCGTTGAGCCTCTGACCAACACGCGATTAAACACAAAAATCAACAACAGCGGTGCCAAAAACACAACCCAACCCAAGCCTGTCATGCCGTTTTGCGTAAAAAACAGGTTAAACAACGGTGTGTTTAAGGTGGCCCAAGCCGTCAATGCCGTCACACTAAGCCCTGCTGCCATATAGTTATAAACTTTAAGCATAAAAGACTTTAAGCCTTCGTCAACATCCGAGCGCGTCACTGCATCCGTATAATATTTGGTTTCCATAAGAATCTCCTTAAAATATTGATTATCCTATCCCAAAATGTAGTTTTTTTATTTTTAAAAATCAAGATGAAAAAGATACATACCAAAAAAAATATCGGCTGGTTATTTTTTGCTTGACAAAGCGCTGATTTTTTTTTATAAGCAACACCGTAAACCCCGAGAATTGCTTTTGATGAAGCAATTTTAAATAACGAATAATAAACCGGAGAACTGTTATGAAAAGAACTTATCAACCGAGTAAACTCGTCCGTGCACGCCGTCACGGCTTTCGCACACGTATGGCCACCATCGGCGGCCGTAAAGTTTTGGCAGCACGTCGTGCCAAAGGGCGTAAAAAGCTCAGTGCATAATATCTGATGAAAAAAATTCTTCATTTAACAAAAAGAAGAGATTTTCTGCGAGTCGCCAAAGGAATGCACATGGTCATGTCGACCGTGGTGCTTCAGGCGACTCCGAGTTTAAAACCCGACTTAAATCAAGACGTTTGCCATATCGGTTTTACCACCACTAAAAAACTCGGCAGTGCCGTGGTGCGCAACCGAATCCGCCGCCGACTTCGTGCCGCGGTCAGGCAGGTTTTTCCCGAACGCGCGATGAAAGATTTTGATTATGTCATCATCGGACGATACAGCACCTTATCCTGCCCTTTTAAAACCTTAACAGGGGATTTGAAGTGGGGCTTAAAAAAAATTCGCACATTGCTTGACGAGCAAACATCTGCCGAAATTCCTAACCAGAGTGAAACAAAAGATGATGCGTAATTTTTTGATTTATCTCGTGCGCTTATACCAAAAATTTATTTCCCCATTTTGTCACGGTTGCTGTCGCTTTCAGCCGACCTGCTCGGCCTATATGATTGAAGCGCTTCAAAAACACGGCGTTATTAAGGGTTTGTGGCTTGGTATTCGCCGCATTTTAAGATGTCACCCGTGGGGCGGCCACGGGCATGATCCTGTTCCCTGATTGTCGACCTTTATTTGCTATTTGATATACCACTCAACCGTCTTGACAATGCCTGTCTCAAAGGTTTCGTCTGCTTTCCACTTCAGTTCATTTTCAAGTTTTGTCGCGTCAATCGCATATCTGAAATCGTGTCCGGCACGATCTGCCACAAACGCAATCAAATCGGCATATTTTTGCCCGTTTGCACGCGGTCTTTTTTCATCCAAAATCGCACAAATTGTTTTGACAATCGTGATGTTGTTGCGCTCGTTATGCCCGCCGATATTGTATGTTTCGCCTGCCCTACCGCTATGAAAAATCAAATCAATTGCTTTGCAATGATCCAGCACATAAAGCAAGTCGCGCACATTTTCCCCTCTACCGTAAATCGGCAAAGGCTCTTCGTTCAAGGCTTTTTCGATGATATGCGGAATGAGTTTTTCGTGGTGTTGTTTCGGCCCGTAATTGTTCGAGCAATTCGAGGTCGTCACATTCATACCAAACGTATGATGATAGGCCCTCACAATAAAGTCCGAACTGGCCTTGCTTGCAGAATACGGGCTGTTCGGTGCATAAGGTGTTTTTTCCGTAAAGTATCCCGTCGACCCGAGTGCACCATAAACCTCATCGGTTGAAATATGGTGAAAACGGCAATTTTCATAACCTTCTTTGATCTTATTCGGCCCATCCATCCAATGTCTGAATGCTACATCCACCAAATTAAAAGTTCCCTCAATATTTGTTTTGATAAACGCTCCCGGATTTTTAATCGAGTTATCAACGTGGCTTTCGGCCGCAAAGTGAATAACGCCCCTGATATCAAAATCGGCAAACAATTTTTCAATCAGCGAGCGATCACAAATATCGCCCTGAACAAAGCGATAATTTTTCATATTTTCGCACTCTTTTAAGTTGTCCAAATTGCCGGCATAAGTCAATTTATCCAAATTAATCACATCATAATTCGGATATTTTGCACAAAAATACGGCACAAAATTAGATCCGATAAATCCGGCACC
>JAGCTK010000015.1 GCA_017963715.1 Alphaproteobacteria bacterium
CGGCGGCAAGCCGCTTTCCATCAAGCATTGGGCTATCACGTTGCGCGCAAACGGGAATATCAAACGTGGTATTTCAATGTGCAAAATCGGCTCCAAGTGTTCTTCCGGCGCTTTTAAGGTGACATCCGCCGCATACGTCAACTCTAAAATAAATAACTTTTCATCTTCAATATCCGCTTCAATATGAAACGTCACATTCACCGCATAATTATCTGTTTCGATATTGTCCGTTGACACATCAACATCCACTTTTAAAGACGGTTGTACCGTCATTTTCTTAAAGATTTGCGGTGCATGCGGCATTTCAAGCGACAAATCTTTGATATACTGACTGTTGATCCCAAGCGACATCTCGGGCGTTCCTTGCTCGTTATTGCTTTCTTCCTTGTTGTTCAATACCATTTTAACCTCTTATTTTTTGTAATCTGACCTTCTCTTCTTCTATCTTAATTATTTTTTCCCGTCAAATGAAATTTAACCGTTGATAATAACTTTAAACATATATTATACGGGAAAAACGCCAAAAAAAAATTGCCATTTCAGATTTCTTTGTCTATAAGAAACAAAGGAGTTAACATTATGCAAGATTTTATACGTTTTTTACTTCGGTGCGTGCTGCGTTTATTTAAGGTGCAGGTTTCATTTGATATGCCGGCCGAAGAATTGCCTCAAAAAGCCATCTATGTTTCCAACCATACATCGTGGCTTGACCCGATTATTTTGTTTGCGTGGTTGCCGAACAGCCCGTTTTTCTTGCTCCATCCGAGATTATATCGCAACAAATGGATGAAATTCTTTTTAGGCCACGCCCACAAAACAGAATTTAACTATATGGATCCGGCAAACATCAAAAAAGTTATTCAACTCGTCAATCATAACCGCTGTTGTGTGATGTTTCCCGAAGGGATGATGACTGACAACGGCGATATGATGAAAATTTATGAAGCGCCCGTTATTGTGGCCGACCGTACCGATGCGCCATTTGTCCCGATTTGGATCAGCGGCGCGGAATTCGGCCCGTTTTCCGATACAGCCGGCACTGTGCCGCATCGGCCGTTTCCAAAAATCAGAGTTCGTGTCGGTAAACCTCAAAAAATCGTCGTCAATGAGGTCTTAAAGAAAAATCGTGATTACCTTAAAGACCAAACCTATATGATGCTCAACAATTTGCGTTTTGATGTGCGCTTCAGAAATAATGTCGCATTGTTCAAAAAACTGGTTCGCATTTCAAAACTCTACGGCAAAGCAACGCTCTTTGAACGTCGTGAAATTATAGAAGATATCAAGCGCGTGCCGCAAACATATATGGATATCATCATCAAAAGTCATTTAATCGGAGCAAAATGTGCGGCATTGACCGAAGATTCGGAGCATGTCGGCATCATTTTACCGAACTCTATTGAAAATGTCGTAACGTTTTTCGGCCTTTCCGCCTACAACCGCGTGCCCGTCATGCTCAATTTTTCGCTCGGGCCGAAGATTGTGCGCTCGATGTGCCAAACAGCC
>JAGCTK010000152.1 GCA_017963715.1 Alphaproteobacteria bacterium
AAACCCATTTTTTCCGCGCGTCGGGCAGTTTCAATCAGTTCGTCTTCATCCATCCGATATCGTTTCACGCACGCATTATCGCGTCTGATACCGCAATAAAGACAATTATTTCTGCAAATGTTTGAAAACTCAATTAAACCGCGCAGATGCACTTCATCACCGACATATTCCTTGCGCACGGCATCGGCTCTGGCAAAAAGTTCATCTTGCCTTGCCTCATCCTTTAACAACCCAATTATTTCATTTTTGGTCAGTTCCATGCGCACTCATCTTTTCTGTTTACATTTTCCATTGTGTTATAAAAAAAAACCTCTTCCGTCAAGTACAAAAACGCAATCTTGATTTTTCTTAAAGTGCCACACATACCCTCAATTAAAAAATCAACTTGACTTATTTTTGCTTTCTTGTTATACTTTATGCATTAATAATAAGTGTTATCCTCGGGCTCTGTCTCGTGAATTTAAAAACAACTTTTGGAGGATTAATATTATGAAAAAATCATTTTTAAGCATACTACTGGCGACGACAGCTCTGGTGACAAACACATTTGCCGAAACATGGGATTGCAGTCCGGAAGGTTCAACGGGAACATGTACGGCAACACTTGATGCCAATGGTAAAATGACAATTTCCGGCACCGGTCCGATGAAAGATTGGACATATACCAACAATAACGGCAATCGCACAACGAATACACCATGGTTTAGCAAAATAGGCCAAATTACAAGTGTTGAAATCGAAGACGGCATCACAACCGTCGGCTTAGGTGCCTTCCAAAAAGCAACAAATTTGACAAGTGTCAGTATACCGACATCGGTGACATCAATCAGTGACCGTGCCTTTGAGTCCGCCGGGTTGGTCAATTTAACACTTCCTAATTCGGTTCAAAGTATCGGCTTCTCTTCATTTGCGTGGACGAATTTGCAGACTCTCGATATACCAAGCAGTGTGACAAGTATCGGCCAATGGGCTTTCGGACGCACATATTCATTGGAGACTGTTAACTTCCCGGCTTCTTTAACAGATATCGGAGCCTTGTCTTTTTATGAATCCGGCGTTCAAAATGTGACTTTACCGAGCAGTCTTGAAACAATCAGACATGAATTATTCTCGTTCACATCCATAGAATCGATAGAGATTCCGGCAAGTGTGAAAACAATTGAATACAATGCCTTTAATCAAAGTGATTTGAAAAGCATCACATTTGCGGAAGGGTTGGAAAGCATCGGCTATCGTGCTTTCAGATTAACTCCCCTTGAAGAGATTGTGTTACCGGATACAGTTAAATATATCGATTCGGAAGCATTTAGTAACTGCCTACAGTTGCAAACTCTTACTTTTTCACCAACGGATGACTTGGTTATTGCACCCAATGCATTTTGGGAAGTTGAGCATATGATTACGTTTATGTGTGCGGGTGAAATGTCAAAATGCGAAGCTAAAATGACGGCGGCCGGTTATAGCAAAGGAAGTTATACAATGCAACAAGCCGCTTATGACATCAAGGATGAAAACGGCAAAAAAATCAGACATGTCAATGCTGACGGCACATACTATGATTATCCCGACGAAGCGGCCGGTGTTTTACAACCTGACGGCAGCACAAAATTTGTTGATGAAAACGGACGTATCACCTACAAAGGCAAACGCATTTATACAGTCGAAGAGGCAAGAGAAGTTGTCGAAGCGGCTGGTACCGATACCGTCAACTTCAAGATTAAATATAAATAGTTTCACAGCCCGACTATTCTTTAATACCACGACGGCACAGTTTCTGTGGTATATCGCCACCTTTAAACTTGTCATCAACAAAAGTATGTGATAAGGTCAAACATGTTTTTCATCATGCAAAAGGAAAAAGTATGTCACTTAAAAACAAACTCAAAACATGGCAGGAAAATAACCTTATCACGCAAGAACAATCTGACCGGATTTTTGATTTTGAAAAAAATTCTAAAAACGGTTTGTTTGCAAAAACTGTTTTAATCGCCGCCGCTTTATTTATCGGGCTGGGCATTTGTTTAATTGTCGCATCCAACTGGGAGGCCATCCCCGTTATTGCCCGATTTATTCTCGATTTTGCCTTGTTTTCAGGCATTTTATACGGCGCATTTTTCACCATCACTCGTCAAAAACCACATCTCAAAGATTTGTTTTTAGCCTTATCCTTTTTGATGACGGCCGCCACCATCGGTCTCACATCCCAAACATTCCATTTAGACGGTTCTTTTCAATCTTTTGCTTTATCGCTTGCTTGTTTGACGGTGCCTTACATTGTCCTGTCATCATCTTTTTCCTTAAACACCATATGGCTTCTTGTATTTATAACCGGTGTTTCACAGGGCTTCTTGGAAGAGTTTTTTAATTATATTTTCTCTCACATCGGATGGCTCTTTTGGTTATGCATCGTTTTGCTCGGTTTAAGTTATCTCTTTTA
>JAGCTK010000153.1 GCA_017963715.1 Alphaproteobacteria bacterium
AAGCGCTCTACCAGGCTGAGCTAACTCCCGAAAATCGGATTTTTTTAATAATAATATGCTGTTTCGGTCGCAATCTGCCTACGGCATCTTTTCTTGCTCGTTGCTTTATTTTAAGCAACTTCGCTTCGGTCACTCGTTTGTTAATTTCGCTTCGGTCGCTGAACGCTTCCTTGCTCAATAACCAAACTTCGCCGCTTGCGGTAAAAACAACATTTTGAGGTTGTTTTTATCCTCGCGCCCAAAGCAAGCGCTTGACCCGAGGCTAAAGCTAACTCCCGAAAAATAAAAACTTTTCACTTGGCATTTATACACGAGTTTTTATTTAAATCAAGCGTTTTTTAGTTATTGTGTGGCGGGGTGAGTTATTTGGCGCTGCGATGGGCTAAAATATATTCCATCATCTCCTTAAAATTGCGGCGCGCAAAAAAATCTTCGACGCCGAAATCTTGCTGAAATGCGGGCAGATTTTTATCCAAAATCGTCATGCCGCGCTCAAAACCTTTGATATAAAGAGCAGGGTTTTTCATCAGCGGGGTTAACAGATATCCCATCATAGAGGCTGTTTTGACAAGTTGTTTGTTGTTTGATGCTTCCGAGGCAATCACAACGGAAGAAAAAGCATCATTGCCACCTGCTGCGCGCCGTTTTTTGGCCTCCCAAACCGCTTTGGCAAACTCGCCGTCTGTTTTGCTTAAAAGATGTATTTCATCATCGCTTGATGCTAAAATAACCAAAATATCGGCTCGCGCCGCGTCATTCAAGTTTTTTGCATTGACAACGGCAAAGTCGTATTGGCCGGATAATTGTTCAAAAACATTTTTATGCCAGGCAAAATATGCCGGCACGGGCAAATGTGTGTCTGATGCCAAATTAAGATGATGCCGTTTGGCCAAAAACATTTGTAGCGCGTCATGATGTGCGTTGCCGTCAATCAATGCTGTTTGAAAATGCTCTGCCAAGGCGATGGCTATGTGCGCGGCAAAAGCCGTGGATAATTTATCATCAAGCGGTGCCGTGATAAAAATCGTCTGCATTATCGTGTGCTTTCGGCAAACATGGTATCCGCTTTTAACAAAACGGCGACACAATCTTGTTTTTTGCTCAAAAGTGCCGTGCATAAAGTGTTGGCATCATTTTTATTAAGGCCGGCAATTTGCGCACGATATAATGTTTTGTTTTTGGCGGATAATTTATCGATTCTGATATTTTGTGCCGATAACTTTGTCGAAAACTTACTTTGCACGCTTTGAGCATGTTTTAAGGCTTTGTCATAACTTGAAAAGGCGCCGATTTTGATAGCCCAGTCTGTCTTGGGTTTGGCATCGGCCTTTAAGTTATACGCATATTGAGAAATATCTTTTTTCTGACCGCCTTTTGGCGTTTCAATTGCCACTTTTAAGGCTTGAATATCAATTTTTTGTTTGGACTCCAAGGTGTCAAAAAAACGATCCATCATCATGGCTACCTGTTGGTCACGTTCGTCGGCCGTTTTGTGCCCCATGGCCACAATAATCACACGGTGGCCGTCACGTTTGGCAGATGTCACGATGTTAAAACCGGCGCTTAATGTATAGCCTGTTTTCATGCCGTCGACACCTTGATAGGTTTTGAGCAAATTGTTGTGGCCTTCGATGACTTGTCCGTCATATTCAAATTCTGTCATTGAAAACAAAGGATAATATTTGCCGAAGTGGTGGTAAATAGCCAAACCTAAGGTTGCCATATCACGCGCCGTTGTTTGTTGTTCGGAGTGATTGAGGCCCGAAGCATTCTTAAAGGTTGTGTCTTTCATACCGAGTTGTTTGGCTGTTTTGGACATCAATTTTGCAAACTCACGCTCATCACCGCCGGACAAGGCTTCGCCCAATGCGGTGGCGCAGTCATTGGCAGATTTAACAATAGATGCCACGATGCAGGTTTTGACATCAACCGTATCGCCCGCATTTAAGCCTAAACGCGACGGTGAACGTCCGGCCGCGATATGCGACACTTTGATGTTATCATCAAGTTTTAAGTTGCCGTTTTCGAGTGCGTTAAAAGTGATATAAAGCGTCATCAATTTTGTTAAACTGGCGGGATATCTTTTTTGGTCGGCATTGTGCTGATACAAAACATCACCGCTTGATGCATCCACCATAATGGCTGATGTATCGGCCGCTGCGGCAATTTTTGAAAAGGCCAATGCAGCCGCCACAAAATAAACGAATTTTTTCATTTTTTGCCCTTTGATTGATCAATTTTGATATAGATTAAACGCAAAAGTCAAATAAAGAGTTAAAATGCGTGATGAAAAACAAAAGTTTTTTTAGTTTTTGTCTGCGGTGTTATTCAATGATAAAATGCGGCCGCGCAAAATATCTTCGGTGTATTTTGTATACCCGTTGTTATCGCGCAAATAAAGCGGCGGCAAAATTTTGAGCGGTGCTTTGGAATCTTTTTGTGCCGTGATGATGATGCGTTTGGCCTTGTCGTTTTGTTTGGAATAAATCGGCAAAACGGTTACACCTCCCATCTGCGGTGAAAGTGCGCTTAAGATATCATCCAAGGCTTCCGCGCGATTGATAAGATAAAGTTTGCCTTTGGGTTTGAGCATTTTAATGCAAAAAGCAATCCATTGTTTTAAGGTGATGTTTTGCTGTAAGTGGGCAAGCGCTTTGCTGACATTGGGCGATTTTGTGCCGTCTTTAGCATAAGGCGGGTTGGTGACCACCACATCAAACGAGCAAAAAGGGCAAGGCATTTTTTTGCTTGCAATATCTTGACAAAGGTAGTTCACATGGTCAAATCCGTTTTCTTTGGCATTCAAGTTGGCAAGGTCTGCCAAATCTTTTTGAATTTCAAAGCCCGTGATATCAGCTTTTTTATATCGATACGCCAAACAAAGCGAAACACCGCCGACACCGGCACCGACATCTAAAATTTTGGCGTTTTCTTTTGTGATGTCAACGCTTGAGGCCAATAAGACGGCATCAGAAGATGTTTTGTAAGCGTCTTTTTTTTGAAAAAGCCTTATTTTTTTGCCGAGGAGATAGTCGTGTGTAATATTTTCCATTTCGAAATCCTTTTAAAAACATATCATAGCACCGATTGGTTAATAATCTCTTTTTATTAAAAAGCGCGCCTAACCGAACGTCTATCTTCAAAACGTGTGCAAAAAGAATATGTTGTATGATGCAATTTGATTGCACAACAACTGATACGTTTGTTTTAACATTTTAATTTAAGGAGAATGAAATGGGTATTTTTAACCATCATCACGCGACACAATCAAATTTGGGCGCGGCATCAAATAAAAGCCATATGTCCGGTGAAGAAAATGAAAATTCTTCGACACATGGTTCAACATCTTCAACACATTCAACAACATCTGGTTCAAAATCTGCGTGCGGTTGCGGCTGTGCTCATAAGACAAAACCCATTGACGAAGAAGTTGTCGAAGTTAAAGAAGAATGGGATTATTAACCATCAAGGAGTTGATTTGATGAGAGAAATTGTCCAAAAAAATGACGACAACATGCGTGCGATGTCGACAACCGGCCAAACGCATGACTTGCGCAGTCTTTGGAATTATTTTTTTGATTTCGGCGGCGAAACACTTGACAGTCTTCAGCCAAAAATCAACGTGACTGAAGAAAAAAATGCCGTTTTGGTGACAGCCGAAATTCCGGGTGTTAAAGAAGATAATCTTGATCTCAAAATTTCGGAAGACGGTTATTTGACGATTTCGGGTGAAAAATCGTGTGAAACGGAACACCGTTCCGCCAACACATATTTCAACGAAATTTCATACGGCACATTCAAACGCACGGTGCCATTGCCGATGGATTTGGATTATAACATGGCCGAGGCGGATTATGCCGAAGGTGTGTTGAGTATCAACATTCCGAAATCAAAAGAAGAAAAACAAAAATATAAGAAAATCAGCGTGAAGAAAAAGGGCAACAGTCCGAAAAATCTTCAGGCATAACAAGCAAAAGCCCCGCATTGATGCGAGGCTTTTTATTATTTGCGGGCTCTGTTCCTGTCATCCTCGGGCGCAGTCCCGAGGATCTCATTACTTATACCTAATCCTCACATTGACCGTATCCGTGCCGGCCGCTTCAACGGCTTGACGCGCTTCTTCCAAAGTGTAGATACGTTTGGGCTCGGATTGTGAACCGCTGTTGTTGTTCACACTGCCGCCGCTGCCGCCATTGCCGCCGTTTGACCCGCCGTTGCTGGTAAGAAGATCGGCCGGATCGACCAAGGCCACGCATTCATCATGCGTTGCGCAAGCATAAGATGAATCACCACTATAGAGGCCTCGCATCATATTTTCTGCCGAGGCAAACATGGTGCCTGATGATACTGCAATATAAACACCATCATCATCTCTCTCATATTCTGTAGCACCATTATCAAATGATCCTGAGCATCCTTCTCCTGAGCAATATAGATTAAAGTCACTTAAATCAAATTGAGAATTGGGGTTAATTCCGGTTCCGACATCTAAGGCAGATATACCATAGCCTGAAAAGAGGTTAGAGCCCAGAAGAGCATTATTCGGGAGTGAGACAAAAGATAAACTTGACAGTCCACTAAAAGCACCATCATCAATTTCAACCGTTGCGTTTTTATTAAATGAAACGCTTGTTACATTATTGTAGTCAAGCCCGCTAAATTGTACAACTCTCGTCACATCCGGACCAAACTTAATACTGTAGACGTTACCTCGCCAATCGTCACCGATCCACTCTTCTGGGTATGCAATATTCTGATATCTATCATCCGTGATTGATAACACGTGGCTATCTTCATCGTATGACCAACCGTCTCCTGAAAGCACAGCCGCCTTTGCGCCTGTGGCCATGGCCGTCGTCGCCAATAAATTGAATATAAAAGTTGATTTTTTCATATGTTTTTACTCCTATTAATAAAAAGATTTTCTACGAAGAAAATGTATCATAAAGGGTGGTTTAAATCAAGCAG
>JAGCTK010000154.1 GCA_017963715.1 Alphaproteobacteria bacterium
ATGATTAGAGATAAGTGGATTGACTTTTACAAACATTTGTTCAGCAGTCAGTTTTCAGCAAAATTACGAAATAATGTTGTCAAAAATATACAAAGAGAGGTCAAACATGAAGGAAACATTTGATCATATCATTTCGCTCGGATACAATTGCCAAACGGCGTTTGCCATTCAGGCTATGTATTACGGAAAAACAAAACCTTCCTCAAGTTTTTTTAACTGGGTGTTTTGTCACAGCGTGGCAAATATTATCAATTTTTTTGACCATCCCGAAAAGATGTTTGGGAAGGGGATGGAATTCAGCAGAGAATCTTTTATGTATAAAGATGTGGAAATGGGGTTGTCGTACCATTCCAAAATACCGCATTTGGAAAAGATATCGGATGGCTTGATTGAAAAAAGCAAAGCGGAAGTGATGTCAAGAATGACATATTTGAAAAACAAGTTTTTTGCCAACATGAAATCAGAGTCAAAAAATTTGTATGTATTGGTTTATCCAAGTTGGGAAAATAAGGCAAAACTTTTTGAATACATTAAAGCATTATCCGAGGCGCTTCAAAAATATTGCGGCAATAAAAATTCAAAATTGATGATTGTTTTTGAAAAAAAATATATCAAAAAAATTGATTTGCCATCTTATGACAATGTGATTTACAGGGTCATCCGCAAGCATTCTGTCGTTTCCAGAGCCCACGAGATAGATTTTTTCGGGTGGTATTTTAATGTCTTAAAAGGCATTAAAATTTTGAATGTTCCAAAGAAGAGTTTGTTGAATATTTATCGATTTAAATGTGCGTATAAAATCACTTTTTTTCATAAAATCATTAAAAGGAGTTAGGCAAAATGAAAGTTTTGGTTGTCGGTAAAAATGCTTATTTGGCTGAAGGTGTTGAAACACATTTTAAGGATTTTGAAATTGATACGGTCAGGCGTGCCAATGAAGTTGAAAATTGGGGCAAGTATGATGCCGTCGTGAATTTTTGTATTCAACCGGAGCATTTTTCGAGATTATTGTCCGAAGATGAAATGATAGATGTCGAGATTGCAAAAGAATTGGCACCGCAGACGAGATTTGTTTTTATGTCTTCAAGAAAAGTTTACGGCTCGGATACAAAACTTAAAGTATATAAAGAAACGGATGCCTTAAAGCCGTTTGATGCATATTCGAAAAATAAGGTCAATGTAGAACGAACATTGCAAGATATGTTGGAAGACAGGCTTTTGATTTTGAGAATCAGCAATATTATCGGGTTACCGCCAAAACGTAATTCTCCGACTTTTGTGAGTTGGCTTGCTTCTGAAGTGAGTGCCAAAGGAAAAGTGACGGTGACGGCAGATCCGCGGGCCAAAAAAGATTTTATCACAAAAGATTATTTTCAGGAAACGTTGAGCGCTTTGATTGCAAAAAATGTGCAAGGTGTTGTCAATGTCGGATCTAATTTTGCGTACACGACAGAGGACTTGCTTAAAAAACTTGTTCCGCAAGAAATGCTTGAATTTGAGCCTAAGGAAGAAAAAGGTGAACAATTTATACTAAATTGTGAAAAGTTACATCAATTTGTGCCGGCTCTTTCCAAAAACGCATTTGAAACGATGTGTCAGCGTATCAGAGAGGACATCACACAAACCGCGATGGTCAGGCAAAAAATTTTATCACAGGGTAGAGTATGACGAATATCCCCATATTTTTGCCATCTGATAACAATTATGCACCATTTGTTGCAACGACAATGGTGAGTATTTTGGAAAATACAAAATCATTTATTGATTTTTATGTGTTGGATTCCGGTATTACAGAAGAAAATCAAGAAAAAATTTGCACATTAAAAGAGAAGTATTCTCACTTTTCAATTGAGTTTTTAAAGATAGATGTTGAGAAACATTTCAGGGGTTTTGATGTGCCGGGATATTTGAACCTGTCAACTTACAGTCGATTTTTGATTCCGACCTTAAAGCCGGAATTAGGCAAGGTTTTGTACATCGACACAGATGTGGTCGTTTTGGGTGATATCGCAGATTTGTATGCCATTGATTTGGAAGGGTTTGCGCTCGGTGCGGCATGGGATAAAAGCAGAAAACTTTATAATACGGACACCAAAGATCTGCTAGAGATGTCTGATGACTATAAATATTTTAATGTCGGCGTTTTATTGATTGATGTTCAAAAATGGATTAAAGATGAAGTCGTTAAACATCTTTTTGCCATTCAGAAAAAATATGACGGCAAAATTTTGCATGCTGATGAAACGCTGCTTAATAAATATTTTGATGGGAAGTATAAAATTTTTGATATTAAATACGACTACATCGATTATGATGTGATTAACAGCGCCGGTATAAAACCTGTGATCAGGCATTTTGCAACACCTATGAAACCGTGGAATTCAAACTATTGTTTTGCGGGGCGACAGGTGATACCTCTTGCTTATTTTGATGATTTTTGGGCTTGTGCGGCAAAGACGGCATTTTATGCGCAGATTAAAGATATGTATAAAAAGGGGATAAACAAGACACCGCTCACTAAAAGGATGAGTTTGATTGCAGATCAAATGAAAAAAGTAAGTTGTTCAGATAAAGGAAATTAAGATGGTCAATGACATAAAAGAGATTAAAAAAATGATTGTTCAACACGGATGCCACAGCGGACATCTAACAAGTTCACTCGGAGTTGTCGAACTTTTGTACAGTTTATATACGACAATCAATTTCAATCAGAAAAATTTTAAGAATATCAATGATCGCGATATGGTCATTATTTCAAAAGAGCACTGCCGATTGGCACAGATTTGTACACTCTCATATTTGGGTTATGTGGATGAAAAATTGCTGGATGGCTACATGAGAGAGGATGGTAAAGTCGGTCACGATATGTATAATATAGTCGGAGGTGAGGAAATTGCGGCTGTTGATTATGCTTCCGGTTCACTCGGACACGGTTTGAATGTGGGTGCGGGTTTGGCAATGGCAAAGCCTGAACATAATATCTATGTTGTGTGCGGAGACGGTGAGTTTCAAGAAGGCTCTATGTGGGAAGCGTTGTTGTTTATCAAACAACACAATTTAAAAAATCTGACGGTTATTATCGATCGCAATTATTTGCAGATTGATAATTATACGAAAAATATTTTGGATACCTCATCAAATATTGAAAAAATGGTGCAAGATTTCGGATTGAGTGTTTTGAAATGCAACGGGCACAATATTGATGAAATCAAAAAATGTCTTAAAGAGCAAACAAATGAGCCAAAATGCATTATTGCAGATACCATCAAAGGTAAAGGTATGGAATTTATGCTTGAAGAATTGGGCTTCGCGATGTTCCATCATTCGATGTTGAGCGAAAAAGATATCAAACGAGTTTATGAGGCGATTGTCAATGAGTAATAATTTTGATTATATATCCGAATATTTGGAAAAAATTTTAAAGCAAGATGATGCTGTATATTTGCTGATTGTTGACGGCTTGATGAGTTATTTGATACGAGACAACGGCCGGAATTTAACCGACGAGGAGCGCGCCCGTATTATCAATGTCGGGATATCAGAGCAAAATGCGGTAGGTATAGCCTCGGGTTTGGCATTGCGCGGTAAAAAACCGTATTTGGTGATGTTTGCATCATTTATGGCGACGAGGGCAGCCGAACAGGTGAAACTTGATTTGTGCTACAACAATGCCAATGTCAAATTGATAGGTATTAATGCCGGATTTGGAAGAATTGCCGTTGCGGGATATTCACATTGTACGGTGGAGGATATCGCTTTATTTAATGCTTTGCCGAATTTAAAAATATTCTGCCCGTCTAATGAACGTTGTGAAATCGAAAAGGTGATGGAATGGGCATATTTAAATGAAGGGCCGGCCTATATCCGTTTGAATTGTCCTTTTATCGATTCAACAGGTGCTAAGTATGATGTGAAGATGGAAAAACTCTCTAAAGTCGAGAACGGCCAAAAAACAGCAATTATATCAACGGGTATCTGCTTGGAATTGGCGCGTAAACTATCTGAGGGCATAAAACAAATCAGTGGAAATAAACCTTTGATATATTCCGCACATACCATTCGTCCGTTTGATGAGCAAACAATTTGCGAACTTATTGACCAAAATGTGACCATTATTACCTTAGAAGAACATGCGGCAGGGGGATTGGCCTCGATTGTTTCGATGGTGATTGCAAAATATGGTAAGCCTGTTAAATTTTTACCTGTTTTTTCGGAAACAGATCAACATAACGTTGTGATGTATGACTTGTATAACGGGTGGAGAAAAATGCTGGATATTGATCATTTTTATCAAAAGTATGTTCGGCTAATCTATGGCTCAAAATCAGGATTTATTTCAAAAGACGTATCTATCAACAAAAAGGGTGCTGTTGAAGTTGCACTTAAAATCGGAAAATTAACTTTCTTTATGAAGGAAGAAAGACAAAAAAAGAAAAAAGGCAGATTAAAGTATAAATATTATCTGTTCGGTAAACGAATTTTATAAATCGCAAAGTGTCGGATATAAGATTTGTGCCGATTATTTCAAATTAAAGGTTGATAAAATTTCAAAAATATGTTTGCATGTCTTACAAGACTGAAGGGGTTTGTCATGCAAGATTTGATTTCGATTGTTATTCCGACATATAATGGGGAAAAATATATTAAAGAGTGCCTGGAAAGTATCGCGGCACAAGATTTTGATCATGAAGTGATTGTGATTGACGATATTTCGACGGATAAAACGGCTCAAATCGCACGCCAAATGGGTGCAAGGGTGCTTGTTAATGAGGTGCATAAAGGGCAGGTTGCCGGCAAAAATACAGGCATTCGTGAGGCCAAGGGCAACTATTGGCTGACCATTGACCAAGATGATAAATTAACCAAAGGGGCATTAAGGCGGCTTTATGATGAGATGCAAAAATCGCCCGATAACTATATCATTATGGCGATGCTCAAAGATTTTTGTTCGCCCGACACACCCGAAGAAGCAAAATTTTGTAAACCGAAACCTTTCCGGGGTATTTTGACCGGTTCGACGCTTTTCAAAAAAGAAGTGTTTGATATCATCGGGCCTTTCAGAGAAGATATTATCACGGGTGATGTGATTGATATGACAAATCGTATGGCCAAGACAGGTCTTAAAATTACCAATGTCGATTTTGTTGCGTGCGACAGACGAATTCACAGCCATAATTTCGGGCGCACGAATCAAAGCGACGAATATAAAGACTATATGAAAGTTTTGCGTGAAAGAATGTCACTTTTGCACCAAAACGATAAGACGTCTTTGAAATAACTGCATTTAGGCAATAAAATCCAATGTCGACACGTTATCTTTCAAAATTACAACTGGATGCGGAATTGAATAAATGCCTGAACTGCAAGGCAAGCCCCTGTATGCACGCGTGTCCGGTGAAATGTTCGCCCAAAGAATTTATTGAGGCTGCGAAAGCAAAAGATTATGCATCTGCTATTCAAACAATTGTGCACAACAATCCGTTGGGGCATACGTGCGGTCTGATTTGTCCGGAACATTTTTGCGTGAAAGCCTGTATGCGTGCCAAAATTGACAATCCGATTAATATTCCGCTTGTTCAAGCGACATTGGTCAAAATGTTTCGGGAAAAAAATCATTTATCTGATATATTCGAGGCCAACGGCAAAAAAATTGCGATTGTCGGTGCCGGTCCTGCGGGTTTGGCGGCGGCTTGGCAATTGTTGCAACTGGGGTATGAAATTAAGATATTTGAACAATCATCTGCCGTTGGCGGCGCGCTCAATTTGATACCTGACGAGCGGTTGCCGCATGCGGCGATTGAAGATGATTGGGACGATATTCGTCAAATGGGGCAAGCAGATATTGTTTATGATTGTAAAATAGACAATCCGTTGGAATTGCTTGATGAGTATGACGGTGTGATTATGGCCGTCGGTGAGCAAAATATGATACAATTAGGTATCAAGGGCGAAGAATATATTACCCCTTATACCGAATATTTGCGCTATCCGCACCGTTTTATGAACAAACAAAAAGTTGTGATTGTGGGGGGCGGCAATGTGGCGGCCGACTGTGCAACGACTGCGCATAACTTGGGCGCCAAAGAAGTGACAATGTTGGTGCGGCGGCAATTAAACCATTTAAGAATTGATAAAAAAGAACTGTTAAATTTGCTTGATAAAGGCATCAATATTATGCCAAACACCCGTCTTACAGCGGTTAAAAAAGCAGATGATGTGTTGCGTTTTAAAACATGCTCGACGTATATAGAAGAAGGTCAATGTTTGGATATTAAAGGTTCGGATGTGGAACGCGGGGAGGTTGATTTAATTATCAAAGCCATCGGGAGTGTGGCGGATAAACCCGTTCAAAACGAAAAAATCATTTATGCGGGCGATTGCAAAATCGGCGGTTCAACCGTGGTTGAGGCGATTGCCTCGGGTATTGACGCGGCCAAAATCATACATAGCCGATTGATTTAAAAAAACCTCCGCAAGGGAGGCTTTTTTATTGGTGATTCCAACGAGATTTGAACTCGTGTTGCAGCCTTGAGAGGGCCGCGTCCTAACCACTAGACGATGGAAC
>JAGCTK010000155.1 GCA_017963715.1 Alphaproteobacteria bacterium
TCTTTTGTGGCCGTCAAATTTTCGCTCAAACCGGCCAGTTGTCGCTATCGTTACGGTTATTTCAAGGCCGAGGCCTTAAGCGCTTTGATGCAGGCTGCCTTGATTGCAGGCTCGGGCCTTTTTGTGCTTTACAACGGTATTGATCGTTTATTCAATCCGATGCCTTTGCAACAGTTAGGGGTCGGCATCGGTGTGATGGCATTAAGTTTAGGCTTAAGCGTGGCTTTAATCGCATTTCAGCAATTTGTTGTCAAGCACACGGCCTCCGTTGCCATCAAAGCCGATAGTGCGCATTATATCACCGATATTTTGACCAACCTTGCCACCCTTTTATCATTGTTGATTGTTCGATATTTTAAATGGCAAATCGTTGATATCATCACCGCTTTTGCAATTGCGGCTTATTTACTTTTTTATGCCTACAAAATTGCCGCTGAAGCCGTCAAATATTTAATGGATCAGGAACTGGACGAACACATTCGCGCCGAGGTGATTGACCTGATACAAAAAACATCGGGCATCAAGGGTTTTCACGATTTACGCACGCGTGATTTGGGCGGCATCTATTATTTTGAACTTCATTTAGAAATGGACGGAGACCTCACATTGACACAGGCGCATCGTTTGTCCGATACGGTCGAAGCCAAGATAAAAACCCTTTATCCCGACGCGCAGATTTTAATTCATCAAGATCCTTTCGGCATCAAAGAAAATCGTTTGGATGATGCTTTGCAAAACTGCCAAGGTCTGAAATAATCATTTTTCTGTTTTCACTCGTTAACATAACTTGATAAAAAACGTTTACTTTCCTTAAAAAATCGGATAAAAACAAAAAAACGATTGATAAGGATTTTAATATGTTAATGCAAGGCAAAAAAGGGCTCATTATGGGGCTCGCAAATGATCATTCGATTGCGTGGGGAATTGCCAAGGCTTTGGACGGTGCCGGCGCAAAATTGGCAATTTCATATCAAAACGAAGCGCTTGAAAAACGCGTCAAGCCGCTTGCGGAACAACTTAAAAACGACACCCTTTTGATTAAATGCGATGTCACCGATTCGGCATCGGTTGAAGCCTGTTTTCAAGAACTCGGCCAAAAATGGGGCAAAATAGATTTTGTGGTGCACGCCATTGCTTTTTCAGACAAAGATCAACTCAAAGGCCGCACGATTGACACCACGCTTGACAACTTTTTAAACACGATGCACATTTCGTGTTATTCCTTTATCGAGGCATGCCGTTGTGCTGCACCTATTTTAAGTGAAAATGCAAGTATTTTGACTCTCACTTATTTAGGCGCCGAACGTTCCATCCCCAATTACAACATCATGGGTGTTGCCAAAGCCGCATTAGAAGCATCCGTTCGGTATGCGGCGGCCGATTTAGGCCCTGCAGGCGTGCGCGTCAATGCCATTTCCGCCGGCCCAATCAAAACATTGGCGGCTTCCGGCATCGGCGATTTCAAAAAGATTTTACGCTATAACGAACTCAACACACCTTTGCGCCGCAATGTCACACAAGATGATTTCGGCTCTATGGCACTTGCCCTCTTGTCAGATTTAGGCGCGGCCGTCACGGGTGAGATTGTGCACGTCGACGCCGGTTTTCATCAAACCGCGATGTTCAACATTGACAAAGCCAAAGAATTGGCCGAGGTATTGGAGCAGTTCTAATGATTAAAATATCCGCATATATTGTAACCTTAAATGAAGAAGCGCGCTTAGACAGAACATTGAAAGCCGTTTCTAAAGTAGCCGATGAAATTGTGATTGTTGACAGTGGAAGCACGGATAAAACAGCCGAAATTGCAAAAAAGAACAAAGCACGGTTTATGTTTCATAAGTGGAAAAACATATCTTCTCAAAAGCATTTTGCACAAAACAAATGTAAAAATGATTGGGTTTTGTCGCTTGATTCGGATGAAGTGTTATCAGATGATTTGATTAAAGAAATTAAAGAAATCAAAAAAAATCCGACGGCTGATGCCTATAAGATGAAGATTTGTGATATTTTGCCGGGTGATAAAAAGCCAAGATTACTTGCAAAAACCTACAATCAAGTTCGATTATATAATCGCACAAAAGCCAATAT
This sequence comes from Alphaproteobacteria bacterium, assembly GCA_017963715.1. GTDB lineage: Bacteria > Pseudomonadota > Alphaproteobacteria > RF32 > CAG-239 > UBA1254. The sequence goes on from JAGCTK010000155.1 coordinate 2,092, forward strand.
GCCTGATGACCTCACGCACGATCGTGTTGTGTTGGGTGAGGAATGCACCGTTGAACAATTAAAGTCAAAAGTCTGGCACTATTCTTATGTATCACTCACACAACTTTGGTTCAAACTTAATATGTATACGGACGAACTTGTTCAAGTTGCCTTAAAGAAAAACAAGAAATATTCAAAATTAAGGCTCTACACCGAAATGCCGCGTCAGTTTTTGTTTTATTACTTTATGCGCCGCTACTTTATGTATGGCACATGCGGATTTTGGATGGCAACATCTTATGCTTATTTCAGGTTTTTAAAAATCGCTAAATGGTTTGAGTGGCAAGCCTTGCATAAATAGTTTAATATTCCGGATATGTTGAAATTGTCGGATCAATATTCGGCTTTGTGATAATACCGATATCTTTGATTGGAAACGATTGTACATCATAAATTCTGTCCCCGCCTTCATAAAGCGTATTTTCGATTTCATCTTTTTGTGCTTCCGGCGAAATTGAAAATGGCTTCGGATTTTGCGGTGACCATTGTTCTATTTTTTTAGGCTCATTTTGAAAGGCCGGCTCCGGCTTTGGCGCCGGTTCAATCGATTTTGGCTCGGGCGCTCGCTTTTCAAACACCGGTATAATAGGCGGCGAAGACGGCTCTTCAAAATCTATGGTCGCCTGCACGGGCTTGCCGCTTTTCGTATTTGCGGCACCAAAAATTTCAACTTCATCCGAGGCTTGAGCAGTGCTCACAGCCATCAAAAACAAGCACAAAAAAACACGCATATTTTATCCTCTCTTTCAAAGATAAACATAAGCCGGGTTTTTGTTTTTTAAAGTTTGATTTTTTTCATTTCATCTTTTTTCAAGGCTTCCAAATCACGCGCGGTCGCCA
>JAGCTK010000002.1 GCA_017963715.1 Alphaproteobacteria bacterium
AGCCACAAAAGATATCACGGAAGCCGCAATGTCGGCTAAACTGTCAACAAGCGATGATAACACCGCAATCGATCCGGTCATCAGGGCCGCGAGCATTTTGATGATAAACAAAATAGCGGCGGTTGAGATGCTGGCCGCAACGGCGATTTTTTTAAATAAATCACTTTTTTGTTTGTTCCACGTCATTGAGTTTTTTCCAATCATCGGATGAAATTTCAAAATATTTTTGTTTAGCCATCGCCTTAAAGAAAGACAAATGCTTGTCTGAGACGTTGTCGGGGATTTTATATTGAACATAATATTTGTCGCCCGATTTGAAAACAGTGAGCCAAACAGTGATGTCATCTTCGGTTTCTAAAACATAGGCTTTAAGAAGTGCTAAGTGATTGAGTTTTTTTGCGGCACCGATAAAACCGATATTGAGCAGATTTTTGACCATATCCGCCAAAGTTTGTTCATCCGTGATTTGATTGACTTTTGTCAGGCGGCCAAAGCGCAAATCCCACGGATGAGAATATGTCCACGCATGAAAATCGAGCGATAAATCAACAAATTCGGCCTGTGCTAACCATACCTGAAATTTGTCCGGGAACTTAACGTAGGCACCACTTGCGCCGCGGCTGAGTTCGATATCATATTTGCCGATTTCAAGTGTTTGAATGATATGGCCGTCTTCATTTGATAAGGTGACAATATGCTTTTGAGAGCCTTCAACTTCAAGCGGGGATAATCCGAATTGAGCCAAATTTTCGGCTTTGTCGGATTTCTTTTCGTATATCGTGCTTTCCATCAGAGCGCTTAAAAAACTTTTGATACGTTCTTGATAAACAGGAAAAGGATGCTCTTTTAAGTGCCAAATACCGGCACGGCGCTCGAATGTGAGGGTATGCTCGCGATCTTGAAGTTTGATTTGTGCAACGTCATTAATTTTTTGATCAAAGTTTTTAAGAAGCGGTTTGTCTTCAAATGAGGCAATATCCGAAGTGTTGGAAAGTATGACGGAAACACTTCCGAGCCCCAAGAGCACAAGCGCCGCAAGTAAGGTGATCATCAATTCGCGATTGATTTTGAAAGAGAAAGGCTTTGAAAGCGTTTGAGAACGTTTTAAAACCACAATCAAACACGCAAAACTGAGCAGCAAAGGAATGCCGAAAATGTTGAGCAATTTGATGAGCAAAGCTGTATTTTCGATTTTTGACAGGCTGCGCAATTTAAGCTCGGATAATTCGCGCCGATGCTGATTTAAGGTTTGTTTGATGTTTGAAATGATGGCAAGTTCGTCGGCCGTAAAATTGGTGCGTTCTTCAAAATCACGTTTACCCCAAACTTCTTGCAAATCTTTTTTGGCTTGTTCTATTGATTTGAAGATTTGTTCTTCTTTGACTTTGTAGGCAAACATACTTTCTTTGCGCTCGCGCTCGATACCGTCAAAGGCTCTGTTTTTGGCACCCTTGCCGCGAAGTGCCAACAATGAATCGTCATGCAGGAGAAAATCAAGCCCGTTTAAGACAAAATCGGCATTGTTGAACAGACCGACAAAATATTTTTCGTCAGCAAGATTTTGTTGCTCACCCCAAAATGTATCATACAAAAAGTCGGTATCGGTGACAACGAGCAAATCAAACGGGTGTTCGGATGATTTGCCGTGAATGTAAGCGCTTAAAAATTTGGCATTGTCGTCTTTTTCAAAATAACTTAAAATTTCGCGCGGATTGAGGCCTTTATATACAACTTCGGATGACATCAAGGCTGAATTTTGGCCGGCCTGCATCAAGGGAATAAACGAAACATCGGCCGCATCATTTGGCATAATCACAGCCGCCGAACTCATCAGCACGGTGTGCAGATTTTTACTGACTGGATGAAACGGATTGAGATTTTTTTCTTTGAGTTTGAATTCAATCACATCTTGTGTGTAGGCCGGATTTGTTCGGTAATTGGTGGTGGCATCGACCGTTAATGAATTTTCTAAATCGGCAACGACATACTGCCCGTAAAACTTAAAGCCCCAAAATGTATCAAGCCCTGCCGGATCGGAGGCCGAAAGAGGTGCATTTGACGGCAGATAAAGGCGGACGGCCTCGGTTGCGGTATCCAAAAAGAGAAAAATTTTGCCCTTGTCTTTGGAAAACGCTTGAATGGCATTTATCATTTCTTGGCTGAGATTTTTGGGATGAACGAGCATCAAAACATCAATATCCGTGAAATCTTCGGGTTTTTCAATGGTTTTAATTTGATAAAATTGCGAAATTTTAGAGATGATTTGATATTGCGGAATGACCACGCCTTCCATACTGATACCGTTGATAGGCAAAGATGATAAAACACCGACCGTCTTTTTGGTGTGATTGAGGCCATAAATAAGCGCCGTTAAATCTTGTTCCAAATTGGAAATTCGAGCCGGTGAAAGATAATCAATCACGGCCTTATGGTCTAACGTATCCACCACCGACAGGCCGAACAGCGCATTTTGATTGAGGTCAATCAAAGGTATCGGTTTGAGCCCGTCTGAAATGGCTCTGTCTTCGATGTTATCCAAGTTGACGGGGTGATAAATGCGATAATCAAATTTGCCGTTTGAAGCGGTTTTATAATGTGCAAGAAGTGTTTTGACGCGGTCAAACATTTGCCGAAAATTGGGATTGCGTTTGGCCAAAACATCAGAAAAATAAAGTTTTGCCGTGACAGGCTCTTTTAAGGATTGGAGAATATCAATCGTATTTTGATTCAAAGTATAAAACTGTTCTTCGGTGAGGTCAAGTTCGGTATCTGATGTTAAATTTTTTGCAAGCAGATTAAATCCGATGAAACCCAAAAAGATAAATAAAACGGCCAAAATATAGTTGCCGCGATGGGTTGATTTGAGCCAAAAAGATGTGCCGGAAGTTTTAAAACTGATGATCAGCATTGTTACAAAATTAAAGACAATGATGATGGAGGCAAAAAACAAAATGTCGGTCCAAGCGAGTGTGCCGCCAATCATATTGCCGATGTGTGTCAAAAAACTGAATGAGGCGATGGTGTCGACGATATAATCCGGAAACATCAGTCTGAAAACAGATAAAACAAATTCCATCCCGCTGAAGAAAAATATGAGGTTGGCAATCACGGCTAAGACAAGCGCAATCACCTGATTTTTTGTGAGCGCGGACATCGTTTGCGAAATGGCAAGCATCGCGCCCGCAAGGCAAAAACTTGCAAAATATGAAAGCATAATCACGGCATTATCGGGTGAGCCTAAAACGTTGACCGTGATAACAAAAGGAAATGTCAAAAACAGGGCAAAACCAGCAAATATCCACGCGGCCAAAAATTTGCCCCACACCAAAACGGGAAGCGAAATCGGCATGGTCATAATTTGGACAATCGTTTTTAAGCGGAATTCTTCGGCAAAAAGACGCATCGAAATACCGGGTAAAAACAGCAGATAAAGCCACGGTTGATACACAAACATATAAAACAATGAGGCTTC
>JAGCTK010000156.1 GCA_017963715.1 Alphaproteobacteria bacterium
AGCGCTTTTTGATATACCGCCGGTTCAAGTTCGGCCGGCAGAATATGCTCGGTTGCACCTGACGTATATTTTGCCTCATAGTTATAAAAATCTTTTTTCGGCTTCAATTCCGTCACTGCAAACTGCTGCTCTGCCACAACCGAAACCGTCAGTTCACGGCCCGGAATATATTTTTCAACCATGATACTTTCATTCATATTTTCATAAAAAATCTTTTTTTCATCTTCGGCATTTTGCACGATAAACACACCCACACTTGAGCCGTCGGATGTCGGCTTAACAACATAAGGCTTTTCAAAACGTGTGCCGTGTGTCAAAAATTCTTGATACGTCATCACTTCAAAAGGCGTCGTTGCGATACCGTTTTGAAGCGCCACCATCTTGGCCAAATCTTTGTTCATTCCAAGCACGCAGGCGCGCACACCCGAATGCGTATAAGGTATTTGCAACATATCAAGCAAACCCTCAATTTCGCCGTCTTCGCCAAAATTGCCGTGTAGCGCATTAAATACCGCATCCGGTTTTTCATCCTCGAGGACTTTCAAAAATGCGGATGTATTGTTTAAATCATGCTCTATCACATCGTAGCCTTTGTTTTTTAAAGCCTGTGCAATTTTTGCACCGCTGACCAGACTGACATCACGCTCTGAAGAAAAGCCGCCTTTAACCACCAAAATTTTTTTCATTTTTTTCCTTTATTCTTTTTATTTTTTTGGTATGATAACCTTAATTTTTTAACAAAGACTAAAAAAAATGATAAAACGACTTTTATTGACATTTTTATTGTGCGGTATTGTTTCAAACGCAAAAAGCGCATCATTGAGCCAAACTTTTGATGTTGAAATCGGCTTTTTTGATGCCGCAAAAGTCAATATGTCATATACTTTGAATAATTCCGACTATACCTTTTCGGCCCACATGTCAACATCGGGCCTGTTTGATACTTTTTATTCGTTTGATGCCAACTACAAAACAACCGGCATTATCACACCGTCACATTATATCACAACCGATTATACGCAAAAAACAAAATCGGCCTCACATTTTCGAACAAAACAACTCATTTTTGATGAAAACGGCGTGCTGATCCGGCGCACCAGTTCAAAAGACGAAGTAAAAAAAACGGTTGATATTGACCTGCCCTCTTTTAAGGTTGATGCCCATGATATCCAAACCGTTCTTATAATGCTGATCAAAAATTTTCAAACACAAAACTCATGCAACCTCAACAAAACGGTTTTTAACGGCAAAAAAACATACCATATCACCCTCAAAGACGAGGGGCGCGTTTTGTATCAAAACAAAAAAGTCAAGGTTTCGGGAACGGCACACAAATGCTCGGCCTTTATCCATCAAGACAATGCTCAAAAAGGCGATTTATTGTGGCAGACCACGGCCGAAAAACCGATTTTGTTTTATGTGATGAAGGATGAAAAAACCGGCCTTATTTTTGTGCCCGAAATAGAGATTGCCTCGACACCGCTCGGTGATTTGGACGCTTATATGACAGATTTGACAATAGAGGACTAAAGATGTTAAAATCCGAATTGTTATTGCCTGCAGGTTCGCTTGTCAAACTCAAAACCGCCATTATGTACGGCGCCGATGCCGTGTATGCCGGTCTGCCCGATATGAGCCTGCGCACACAATCAAAATTTGATATTGATGATTTGCGCGAAGGTATCGAATTTGTCCGGCAAAAAAACAAAAAAATATATCTAACGCTCAATTTGTTTGCCCACAATGCGCAAATTGCAAAATTGCCGCAATTAGTTGCAACCTTGCGTGATCTCAAACCTGACGGCGTTTTGATTTCGGATGTCGGGATTTTTGATTATGTCCGACAAAATGCCCCCGAACTTGATATTTTTATTTCCACCCAAGCCAATGTCTGTTCTTCCGCAGCCGTTCACTTTTGGCAAAAGATGGGTGCAAAACTCTGCGTTTTGGGCCGCGAAGTGAGTTTTGGCGAAATGGCGCAAATCAGGCACGATTGTCCCGATATTAAGTTGGAAACATTTATTCACGGTGCGATGTGTATGTCGTATTCCGGTCGGTGTCTGATTTCCAATTTTTTGGCAGATCGCAGCGCCAACATGGGCAAATGCGCGCATTGTTGCCGTTGGCATTACAAATTGCACATCAAACTCAAAGACGGCACCGTCAAAGACCTTGACATCACCGAACAAAACAAAGATTTGTTTGAGTTTTTGCTGGCCGAAGATTTTCGCCCCAACGAATATTATGAACTCCAAGAAGACGAAAACGGCAGTTATATCTTAAATTCAAAAGATATGTGTCTGATGCCGCGCCTTAATCAAATTTTGGATTTAGGGATTGACAGTCTCAAAGTCGAGGGCCGCAACAAAACCGAATATTATGCCGGCACTGTGGCCAGAGCCTATCGTCAGGCCATCGACGATTATCAAAAAAATCCGGCCGATTGGTCGCCCGACAAATATATGGCGGAAATTCTCACCCTACAAAACAGGGGATATTGTTTGGGCTTTTTTGACGGGCATTTGACTAATTTGGCGCAAAATTATGACTACACACGCACGCTTGGTGATTATCTTTTTGCAGGCAGCATCACCGATTGGGAGGGTGATGAGGCAATCTTTGAGTTGCGAAACTGCATTGAATCGGGCGAAACAATTGAATTTTTGATTCCGAATACTTTAGATGTTGTCAAATTAACCTTGCAGGATTTTGAAGATGCCGAAACAGGCGAATGCACGCCCAAAGTTTCGGCAGGGCAAAACAAAAAAATCCGCATCAAGCCGGAAGCTTGGCCTCAAGAGATTG
>JAGCTK010000016.1 GCA_017963715.1 Alphaproteobacteria bacterium
AATGATACAACCGATTATACCTGCGGCACAAATTTGAATGAGTGTAAACGAGCCGTTTTAGAGGCAAAAGGCATTTGCCAAGGTGCAGCGTGTGACACGTTTATTCAAAGCGACGGCAATTATATGTTAAAATATAACGGCAAAACGTATCAGTCTATTAATGATTTGCTGAAAGGAAATTATGACAAACGCCGTATTTACACCGTTGAAGAAGCCAATTTTGTGGCCGGCGAAAGAAATACCGTGACAATCAGATATCGGTAGTGTTTTAAGCGTTATCCGAGGGTTTGATAAACAATCGTTTGATGCTGAGGGCCAAGCCAGTTGCATCGTCCGTCTCAAGTAAAACGGCGGCAAGCGAGCCGGCGCCTTTTGAGGGCACCAAATGCTCTAAAGGATATTTTTTTAAGAGTCTTGAAATGGGGGCTTGTTCTTCAAAGCCTAAAATTGACTGATAATCGCCGCACATGCCGACATCGGTGATATAAGCCGTGCCGTTTTTCAAGATACATTCGTCGGCGGTTGGAATATGTGTGTGCGTGCCGAAAACGCCGGATACACGCCCGTCGAAATAATGTGCAAACCCGATTTTTTCGGATGTCGCCTCGGCATGAATATCGACGATGACGGCATCAATGTTGCGCCCTAATTGATAGGGGCGCAAAACCTCATCCAAAGCGCGAAACGGACAATCAAGCGCATCCATAAAAATACGTCCCATCACCTGTGCGAGCAAGATTTTTTTGCCATTTAAAAGTTCAATTACCGTCGAGCCGCGACCGATGGTGCCGGGCGGAAAATTGAGCGGCCGAATGATGCGCTTATCGGCATCTAAAAAAGGCACAATTTCATGCTGGTCAAACGTATGATTGCCGGTGGTAATCGCATCAACACCTTTGTCAAACAAATCACGGCAAATTGAAGGTGTCAGGCCAAAACCGTGTGCGGCATTTTCGGCATTGACAATCACGGCATCGCATTGAAAAGTTTGCTTTAATTCGGGCACATGTTTGAAAACGGCATCACGCCCGGGCCGACCGACAATATCGCCGCAAAATAAAATCTTCATACAAAATCTTTCAACAAATTATTGCAGTGGCGGAATATTGAGTTGAGCAATTGAACCCGGTCTGATTTTGGCGCTGGAATAACGCATGTTGCCTGTTTCAATCACAAAACGTTGACGTCCGGTTTGTTGTGCCGCCAAATCATAAAAATCACGACCGTTCATTTCTTGACGTTGCGGATTCATCACATACAAAACACAGCCTTGCGTTTTTTCAACCATGCCGCAGCGAGAACGTCCCTTCGGAACTTCCGGATTTAAAACAACACCTTGTAAACCCTGTTGAACCACTTGCGGTGCGCCGAAAAGAAGTTTGCCGATAAAAACACCGACCACGGCACAAATCAAGGCAATCACCATTGTTTTTTTGCGGCTGACCATGTCATAGGAAACATTTTGTTGCGGCTCATAAGCGGCCTCATCATAAGTATCATCTTCAGGCTCAATATAAGGAGAAGATGAAGGTTGCGAATACGAAGTATCATACCTGTTGTATTGCGGCTCGGGCTCTTGATAAGGTTGAACAG
>JAGCTK010000157.1 GCA_017963715.1 Alphaproteobacteria bacterium
AAATCAGCAAGAACGGCATAAAAGCGCAGCACCACGAGCGGCACGATAAAGCCCGTCGAAACCAAGGTAAAATAAAGCGCTTCTACCCACCAAATCGGGTTTGGCACACGGCGTATCAATAAATAAAGCGACAGAATCGGCGACATGTTGAGTAATAAAAAGACAATTGTCGCGCCGAAAAATTTTAAAAACCCGATAATATGATTTTTAAAATAGTCGATATTGATTTTTGTTTTGAGATAAATCGCATCATACCATGTTTTGAGAAAAACCGTCATCACAAAAAGTTTGAGGAAAAAATAAATGCCGTATGATATCAAATTGTTGCTACAGGGAATTTGAAACTCCATCCCCATAACCGTGCATAAAAGGGTTTGCTTGAAAATAAGCCCCAAAAATGTGACAAGCAAGGTTGCAATCAACGAATATAAACCAAAGGTTTTGATATGGTCGGTGATATCCCAACACGGCTTGGCAAAAGTTTTTAAAATCGGATATTTGAATTGACTGTCCATATGGCTTAAATCTCCTTAATGTCGGTGACGCCGTCTACCGCCCTTAGTTTTGATATAATCGATGTGTCAAAAAATTGAAAGCCTCCCGGCACTTCCATTTTGACATCCCAACCGGCAATTTGCGGCACAATATAAACTTTATTGGCGCCTTGCTTGTCGGTTGAAAGAATCTGTTTGACGGCTTTGGCCGCATCATCTGTAGAAAGATAAATAACCACACCTTTGGCCTGTTCGGCAATAGCCGTATCAAGCGTTTTAACCTCGTTGATCATCACGCGCGGTTTGTCATCGGTATTTTGCTTGTCAATTGTGAGTTTGACCTGCACCGGCAAGCCCGAAGTCAATATATCCTCGTATTTGATTAAACCGTCTGAAAACAACAAGGCCTCAAGCACGCCAAACGAATCGGACAACGCCACAAAGGCGTATCGATTGCCTGAGGTCTTGGCGATTCGCTTTTGCACATCTTCGACGCACGCGGCAATGGTGGCTTTGACACTGTCGCCTGCCTCGATATTGGCCAAAACCTGTTGACAGTTTTTAAGCCCTAATCTTTCAATGCTTTCGCGGTAGGCATCCAAAGGATGCGCAGAGAGGTAAAAGCCGACCGCTTCGGCCTCTTGCCTGAGTTTTTCTATGTTTTGCCAATCGGGCGCGTTGACAAGTTTAATTTCGGAACTTAGTTCTTCGGCACCGAAAAGTGATGTTTGCGCACTCGATTTTGTTTCGCTTGAGGCAGAAATGTGCTTTAAGAGATTTTCGATGTTGCTGAAAAGTTTGTTTCTGTTTTTTTCCAAACTGTCGAACGCACCGGCTTTAATCAGTTGCTCGATTTGTTTGCGGTTGATAAATTTGATGTCAACGCGGTGGCAAAAATCGGAAATGCTTTTAAATGCGCCGTTTTTCTGACGCTCACCGACGATACCGGCCATGGCGGCGGCACTCACCCCCTTGATTGCGCCTAAGGCATAGCGGATGTTGCCGTTTTCAACACAAAATTCAGCATCCGATTTGTTGATATCCGGCGGCAAAACATCAAAATGCATTGCTTTGCAATCAGCGGCAAACGTCGTGAGTTTGTCGGTCTTGGTAATATCAAGATCCATCACGGCACACATGAATTCGACAGGATAATGACATTTTAAATAAGCGGTTTGATAGGATATAAGCGAATAGGCTGCTGCGTGGGATTTGTTAAAACCGTAGGAGGCAAATTTTTCCATTTGATCAAAAATAGATGAAGCAACTTCTTCTTTGATGCCGTTTTGAAGGGCGCCTTTCATAAATTTTTCGCGTTGCTTCGGAATTTCCTGAACTTGTTTTTTGCCCATGACCTTGCGGAGTTTGTCGGCTTCACCCATTGTATAACCTGCCAAATCACGCGCAATTTGCATCACTTGTTCTTGATAGACCATAATGCCGTATGTCTCGTCCAAAATCGGCGCCAAAGCCGGATGCAAATAGGTGATTTCTTCTTCACCGTGTTTCCGTTTGATGTAAGTTGGGATGTTATCCATCGGGCCAGGACGATATAATGACACGATAGCGATTAAGTCTTCAAAGCGGTCAGGCTTGATTTGTTTGTGCACGTTTTACATACCGGGCGATTCAAATTGGAACACCGCGCAAGTATCGCCGCGCGCCATCATTTCGTATGTTTGTTTGTCATCTAAGGGGAGGGTGTCGATATCAAGTTTGATGCCCTGTGTTTTTTCAACCCAATCAACGGCTTTTTTGATAACAGTCAAGGTTTTTAAGCCCAAAAAGTCAAACTTAATCAGCCCCGTCTCTTCAACAAACTTCATATCATATTGCGTGACGGGCATTTCGGCACGCGGATCTTTATACAAGGGCACCAGTTCATCAAGCGGTCTGTCACCGATGACGACACCGGCCGCATGCACACCGGATTGGCGATACAGCCCCTCAAGTTTCATACCGATGTCAAAGAGTTTGTTGATTTGAGGGTCAGATGAGCGCATTTGCTCTAATTCCGGCACCATTTCAAGCGCCTGTTTTAATGACACGTTTTTGCCTTGCACGGGCGGCGGCACCATTTTTGAAATTCGGTCAGCCTGCGAATAAGGCATTTGCATCACACGCGCCACGTCGCGGATCACATTTTTTGCCTGCAATTTGCCGTATGTGATAATTTGCGCCACATGGTCAAAACCATATTTGTTTTGCACATATTCGATGGTTTTGGCGCGGTTTTCCTGACAAAAGTCAACGTCAAAATCAGGCATGTTGACACGATCGGGGTTTAAGAATCTTTCAAATAAAAGTTCCAATTTAATCGGGTCAAGTTCGGTGATTTTCAAAGACCACGCCACAATCGAACCGGCACCCGAACCACGCCCGGGGCCGACCGGCACCCCGTTGTTTTTTGACCAGCGGATAAAATCAGACACGATTAAAAAATAACCCGGAAAGCCCATACGCTTAATCACGCTTAACTCATAATTTAAACGATCAAAATATTTTTGATCAATCTCTGCCTTTTCTTGGTCGGTCATATCAGGTGTATAAACCTGTTTTTCCATACGTTCTTTCAGGCCTTTTTCTGCCTCGATGGTGATATATTCATCTTGGCTCATGCCGTTTGGACACTCAAAAATCGGCAGCAACGGTTGCACTTTTTTAGAGATAAAATTGCAACGTTTGGCAATCAAAACTGTATTTTCAAGCGCTTCGGGCAGGTCAGAAAAAAGTTCCACCATTTCGGCCTCGGTCTTGAGCCGGTTGTTTAAGGAATATTTTTTTCTGGATTCATTGGCAATCACTTCGCCGTTTGCAATACAAATCAGGGCATCGTGTGCCTCATACATATCAGGGCTTAAGAAAAACGCCTCGTTGGTTGCCACAAGCGGAATGTTATGCTTGTAGGCCAAATCAATAAAAGCACCTTCGGTCTGATTTTCCTGTGGTAAGCCGATACGCGAAATTTCAATATAAAGCCTGTCTTGAAAAATGGTGTGCAGGCGCTTTAAGATGTCTTCGGCATCAGATAGGCGGTTTTCCAAAATCAAACGCCCGATCGGGCCTTCAAACCCGGCCGTCAAAGCAATAAGCCCTTGATTATATGCTTCTAAATCTTCATACAAGAGGTGCGGATCATCATTT
>JAGCTK010000158.1 GCA_017963715.1 Alphaproteobacteria bacterium
GTGCTTTGGCAATCGGAGACGAAACGGAAACCAGATTTTTTTCAATATCCGCCTCATAGTCGCCGACAATCTGATACTCTTTTTCGTCATCGGTATCAATATCCGCTACCAACACGGTTGCTCCGAAACGCACGACATTACCGCTCAATTCTTGCGGATCAATCACCTGTGCACGACTGACGACGGCTTCCAACTCTTGGATGCGTCCCTCAATAAAACTTTGTTTTTCTTTAGCCGCACTGTATTCGGCATTTTCAGACAAATCACCGTGCGAACGTGCTTCAGCGATAGCCGCAATAATATTCGGCCGATCAACCGATTTTAAGTTTTTAAGTTCTTGCTCAAGTTTTAAATATCCCTTCTTGGTCAAAGGAAATTTTTCCATGTCTATTCTCCTAAAGTCAAATCAAACACCGCCTGATAAAACAGGCTCTTCATAATTTTTAAAATCAGAAAAAAGCAGACTGCGATATACATCACAGCCGTTTTTTTGTTATCAATGCCTTTTATATAAAGCATCTTTTACTGTAAGTCAAGGCTTTTTTTGCCCCATACAACAAATCTTTAATAAAAAAAACCGGTTGAAACCAACCGGCTTTTTTTCAAATGTTTGCCATTATTTGCAAGGTGAAACAATGTCAATAATCGAAATACCGAGGAATGCCTGGTTTTCACAAACTTTTTGGCTACCATGATATCCACGAATACCCATGCATGCTGACAAAGACAACAAAGCACCTGCAAGTACCAACATTTTCAAAGTTTTCATTGTTATTTCCCTTCATGAAAAAAATTAATAACACTTTTGATATAACTTTTTATATATCCGCTGTCAAAAAAAAATGAGCAAATATCCTCAATTTAAATAAAAAATAATATCAACAAGAAAAGATTCTCTCAGATTTTACATATTGACTTTAATGGTATATTCCACGGCGGGAATTCTTTTGTTTGCATTATTTTCCCACGGGCGTGCATGAAACCCCCGCCATATAATTGTTCCGGGATTGGTGGCCTGATAGGTAATCACGCGCGTACCGCCACCGCCCACGCGACTTGTATTTGTCGGCTCAAACACATCGGATGTTTGGGTAATAATCATCTGTGTATCAGGTTCTAACGTAAAATGCCAACGATATCCGGTCGTTGCATTTTCAAATAATGAAATATGAAATACCGAGCCGACACGCGTTGTAAAAACCGTACCGGCATCATCTTCGGTTAATGTGTCTTTCTGACACCCGACAAGCGCAATCAGACACAACAGCATCCATATTTTTTTCATATCGTGCCTCCACTTTATAAATAATATAACACAAATCGCCTCAAAACACAAGCCATATCGAACATTTTACCTGTTTTTTTACCATGATATCGAAATCAGCCGAATGCTGTTGACTTTGTCTTTGGGCAGTGGTAGAAGATAGCAAATATCAATTTGCATCAAGGTGAAAAAATGTCAAAAAGAAACGGCATTAAAATATATGAAAAACAAGATTTCGAAAAAATGCGAAAGGCCGGCAAACTTGCGGCCGAATGCTTGGATTTTATCACACCGTATGTCAAGCCCGGTGTGACGACCGAACAACTTGATGCGCTGTGTCACAAGTTTATTGTTGACCATCACGCCATACCGGCATGTCTCGGCTATCACGGGTATCCTAAAACGGTTTGCATTTCGCCCAATCATGTCATTTGTCACGGCATTCCGGATGAGGCACATCATTTAGAAAACGGTGATATTGCCAACATTGATGTCACGGTCATTGTCGACGGTTTTTACGGTGATACAAGCCGAATGTATTATATCGGCGAGCCGAAAGTCAAAGCCAAACGCTTGTGTGAAGTGACGTATGAATGTTTGTTGCGCGGTATTGATGTGGTCAAACCCGGCGCGCATTTCGGCGACATCGGCGCTGTGATTGAAGAATATGCTCATCACTATGGTTACAGCGTGGTTGATATGTTTTGCGGCCACGGCTTGGGAACCGTGTTTCATGACGAGCCGAATGTGATGCATTGCGGCATTAAAGGCACCGGTCCTGTCATGGAAGAAGGCATGTTTTTCACAATCGAACCGATGATTAACATCGGCAAAAAAGACGGCCTGATTTTATCCAACGGGTGGACGGCCGTCACACGAGATAAAAGCCTTTCCGCACAATTCGAGCATTCGCTCGGTGTCACAAAAGACGGGTGCGAAGTGTTTACATATTCGCCCAAAGGGCTCGATAAACCGCCCTACACATCAGACTAAATTTTTTGATATTCGAA
>JAGCTK010000159.1 GCA_017963715.1 Alphaproteobacteria bacterium
CGGTAACAAAGGTACCCTCTCACGCGTTATGCCGCTCCAAGATATGCCTTATATGGAAGACGGTACGCCGGTCGATATCGTGTTGAACCCGCTTGGCGTGCCTTCACGTATGAACGTGGGTCAAATCTTGGAAACACACCTCGGTTGGGCAGCCAAAGAACTCGGTAAACAATTAAATGAACTTTGCGAGCAATACAAAAAAGGTGAAAAGACCTTGGATGATTTGAATAATCGCTTAAAAGAAATTTATGGCGAAAAACAATACAAGGCCGAAATTGCTCCGCTCAACAAGTCTGAAAAGATGGAACTGATTTCGCATCTGAAAAACGGTATTCCGATGGCAACCCCTGTTTTTGACGGCGCCACGGGAGACGATATCAATCGTATGCTTGAAATGGCAGGTTTACCGACATCCGGACAGATTGACCTTTACGATGGCAGAACCGGTGAAAAATTTGACCGTAAAGTCACGGTGGGTATCATCTATATGATTAAACTGCACCACATCGTTGATGAAAAGATGCACGCCCGTTCGGTCGGTCCGTACAGCCTTGTTACACAACAACCGTTGGGTGGTAAAGCACAATTCGGTGGTCAACGTTTCGGTGAGATGGAAGTGTGGGCCTTGCAGGCATACGGCGCAGCCTATACGCTTCAAGAAATGCTCACTGTCAAATCCGATGATGTCTCCGGACGTACAAAGGTTTATGAATCGATTATCAGAGGTGAAGACACCTTTGATACCGGTGTGCCTGAGTCATTTAACGTTTTGGTCAAAGAAATCAAATCTTTGTGCTTAAATGTCGAAATGTTGAACGAAGAAGTTTAAAATATAGGAGAATTTACTTATGAATGATGTCATGAAATTTTTTGCCAAACAAACGGCGGAAACAGAAGAATCTTTTGATGAAATCAAAATCTCGATTGCTTCTCCTGAACAAATTCGTTCTTGGTCGTATGGTGAAGTCAAAAAGCCCGAAACGATTAACTATCGTACATTCAAGCCTGAAAAAGACGGTCTGTTTTGTGCCCGTATTTTCGGTCCGGTCAAAGATTATGAATGTTTGTGCGGCAAGTATAAACGCATGAAATATCGCGGCATTGTCTGTGAAAAATGCGGTGTTGAAGTGACCCTCTCAAAAGTTCGTCGCGAACGCATGGGACATATCGAACTGGCAGCACCTGTGGCACACATCTGGTTTTTAAAATCACTGCCGAGCCGCATCTCGACCTTAACAGATATTCCGGTCAAATCACTCGAGCGCGTTTTGTACTTTGAAAGTTACATCGTGATTGAGCCGGGGTTGACGGATTTACAAATCAATCAACTTTTGACCGAAGATGAATATCAGGATGCTTTGGATAAATACGGTGAAGATTCGTTTAGAGTCGGTATCGGTGCCGAAGCCTTACGTGAAATTTTGGCCAATATCGATTTGGAAGCCGAACGTGCTTTGATGCGTGCCGATTTGAAAGAAACAAATTCGGAAGCAAAACGCAAAAAACTCGTCAAACGCTTAAAAATCGTTGAATCGTTTATCGAATCCAACACAAAGCCCGAGTGGATGGTCTTGACCGTTTTGCCGGTTATTCCGCCTGAACTCAGACCTTTGGTTCCTTTGGATGGCGGCCGTTTTGCCACATCTGATTTGAACGATTTGTATCGTCGTGTGATTAACCGCAACAATCGTTTGAAACGTTTGCTTGAATTACACGCACCGGAAATCATTGTCAGAAACGAAAAACGTATGCTTCAAGA
>JAGCTK010000160.1 GCA_017963715.1 Alphaproteobacteria bacterium
ATCCCGAGATTGTCTATTTTGACGAGCCTTCGGCCGGACTTGATCCGATCAGTTCGGCAAGACTTGATGATTTGATGCTTGAAATCAACGAAAATCTTAAAACAACCCTTGTTGTGGTCACCCATGAACTCAATTCTATTTTTAAAATTGCAAACAATTCGATATATTTGGATGTCACAACAAAGACAATTACGGCAATGGGCAATCCGCGTGATATCTTAAAAAACCCGCCAAACGCGCGAGTGGAACAATTTTTAACAAGAGGACAAAAGTCATGAAAAAAGAACCAAATAAAACACTTGTCGGCTTTTTTATGGTCATTTCGGTGATATTGTTCACCGTTTTGGTTGCAAGCAAATTTGTGCGTGAATATATGACAAATCATCATCACTTGGTGGTGTTGTATTTTTCGGAATCGATTGCAGGCTTAAATGTCGGCTCAAACGTGGTGTATGAGGGTGTGTTGGTCGGTAAAGTGGTCAAAGTCGAAATTAAGACCAATCCGAAAACATTGGAATTTTCAATTCCGGTTTATATTCGTTTTTTACAGGATAATGACTTCAGCCATATGAGTTTTTCAACTGACGTGACAAGACGCGAATTTTTGGAACTTTTAATCAAAAAAGGATTGCGCGCAAGACTCGCGACGCAAAACTTGCTGACGGGACAACTGATGATCGAATTGTTTATGGATGCAAACGAGCCGGCAATTTACCATATTGAAGAAGGTATGGATAGGGCAAATTTGGAAATCCCGACAACGCTGTCGGCCATCGGTAACTTAGCGCGGGATATTCAAGATTTGCCTCTTAAACAAATCATACGGCGCTTTGATGCCTTGTTGACGCATTTGGAGGAAAGCATGCCGGGGCTTTTGCAAACATATACGCAAGCAGGTGACAAGTTAAACACTTATCTTGATAAATCGCTGCCGCAAACCAATCAAAGTCTCAATCAAATCAATCAGACCTTGAAAGATGTTTCGCAAGCGTCTAAATCTGTGAAGAATTTGGCCGATTATCTGGAACGTCATCCGGATTCGGTGATTAAAGGCAAAAAAGGTGATTAAGATGAAAAAATTTATTGTTTGTGTGATGAGTTTGGTGTTGAGTGGTTGCTTTTTTTCAACCAAGAACAGCAGTTTTTATGTGCTTGAGAGCCAACAGCCGGCCGAGGTTTTGAATGTTAAAACGAGTTTGGCAATTGAAAACATCAGGTTGCCCGATTATTTGCAAAAGCCGCAAATCGTTTTGCAAAAAAGCGATTCGCCCGAACTTAAAATATCGGAATTTAATCGGTGGGCATCAGATTTGGAAGATATGGTGCAAAATACGTTAATCGAAGATTTAGAGGCCATCGCGCCCAAAGCCGACATCAAACCTTTGGCCTACGGCATTAAAACGCGTTATGTTATTAAAATCAATATCGAAAAAATGAGCGGGTATTTTAAAGAGGAAGCCGTGCTCAAAGGAACGTATTATATTTTGGCATCATCGGGGCAACTTCTGAAACAGTCTGATTTTGAACTTAAAACAGATTGCGGTAAAAATTATGCCGATTATGTGATGGCGCAAAGCACTTTGGTGGCACAATTGGCAGAGCAACTCATCAAAGCCTTGCCGCGCGGGGTGTAATGTCTTAAAACATAAAAAACTTTTCAACACCGATATTTTAATATTTGCAATCAAAAATGAATGTTTTATAATGCGGGCAAAATAATTTTTCTTTTAAAAGAGGAAGTATCATGATTAATAAACTCGCAAAGGCCCAAAAAAGTTGGTTTGCAAAATTGATATTGGTTTTAACGGCATTAAGTTTTATGTCGTTGTTCGGTATTACCGGATATTTGTCAAGCGCCTCAAACAACCGGACAGTCATTAAAGTGGATAATATCGAAATTTCGCAAGCGGAATTTCAGTATGAACTGCAAAAAGAATTAACGGCTGCCAAAAATATCTTAAATATCGATTTGGATGAAGATGCTTTGGAAGATTTGCGTTCCTCGCTCGTCAATACCGTTGCGGCCAAGATGCTCAAAGATGCCGTTATTGATCGCACAACGCAAAAATACCACATTATGTTTCGGCCGGAACTGATCAGCGGTATGATTGCCAACGAGCCGTCTTTTCAGGATATCACGGGCAAATTTAATCGTGATGTATTTCGTCAGGTGTTAAATGAAAACAACATCAGCGAAAAAGAATATGTTGCGGCCGTGTCAAGAGGTTTGGCCGAGCAGATTTTAACACTCTGGCCCGTTCAAAAAATTTATATTCCGGAAGTGTTTGTTAAGGCTCAAACAAAAATTGACGGTAAACGTCGCACGTTCAAATATGTGACGATTGAGCCGGAACACGCCAAAATCACCCGTGATATCTCGGATGAGGAAATCGAACAGTATTATGAAGATTTTGCTTCGATGTTTGTTGAACCCGAAAGACGCAATTTGTCGGTGATTGCCGTTTCGCTTAATGATATTGCCGCAACCGTGCCCGTGACGGATGAAGACATCAAAGCGTACTATGACGCACATATCGACGAGTATGAGACAAAGGAAAAACGTCAGGTTTTGCAAATGATGTTTGATAATGCGGATAAAGCGGCGGAAGCTTATGCATTGCTTGCCGGCGGAAAAGATTTTTATGATGTGGCTTTGGATCTTGCCGGTCAAAGTCGTTCGGAGACAGACTTAGGCTATGTTTCGGAAGACGAACTTGTTTTTGAAATCGCAGGAGATACTTTTGCCCTTCAAAAAGACGGATTTACAAAACCGATTGAGGTTAGCGATGTGTTTCAAATCACCAAAGTGGTTGATATCACGCCGGCTTCAAAAGTCCCCTATGAAACCGCCGCTGCCGAAATCAAAAAAGAATTGGTCAGCGATAAAGTATATGATGCTTTGTATGATGTTTTGAGCGGTATGGAAGATGAAATCGGCGAGGGTAAAACTTTGGAACAGATTGCCGAAAATCATCATACAAAGGTAAAAAAAGTTGAAGGTTTGGCCGACGACGGTTCGGCTTTGAATATGCCTGATGATCTCAAAGACACGATGAAGTCTTCGGATGTGATTGAAGACGCATTTTTGTATGCCAAAGGTGAAACAAGTCGTACAATCGAAACGGATGATGGTTTGATTATCATACGTATTGATGACGTGATAGAATCACATCAAAAACCGCTTAAAGAAGTGACACCTCAAATCAAAACTTTATGGGCCGAAAATGAACGTGCAGCCATTATGCAGGATATGTCGAGCGAGATTATCCATGATTTGGAAGAAGGTGATGATTTTGCCAAAACAGCCAAACGCTTTGGCCTGGAGGTGCACAAATCTCAGCCGGTGACGCGTCATGAAACGTTTGCGGATTTGAGTTATGATGATTTGCGCGAGTTGTTTATGAGCGATTTGAATGTGCCGTATCAAGCAACCGTCAAAGATCATTATGTCGTCGTGGTCGGTGTGGAAGATTTTGAAAATTCGGTGCCTTTGAGTGATGATGAACTCAATTTGGTACGTCTTAAAGCGCGTTATGATATTGTGCGCGATTTGCAAAAAGCAATGCTCGATTCGTATGCGGCAAATTATAAAACCAAAGTCAAATACAAATTGATGGGATTGGCTGATTAAAGAGTTAAGCCGGCTAAACCGGCGGCACAACAAAAAGGTTGTCACAAAATGAAAATAGTGTTTATGGGTACACCGGATTTTGCGGTGCCGGTTTTTGAAAAATTGGTGCAAAATCACGATGTGGTGTGCGTGTATACGAGAGCACCGAAAGAGGCTGGTCGCGGACATGAACTGAAGCAATCGCCGGTACATGTTGCGGCCTTAAAACACGGTATTGAGGTCAGAACGCCGAAAAACTTCAAAGATGAGGCCGAAGTGCAAGCCTTTGCGGCATTACAAGCCGATGTGGCTGTTGTTGCGGCATACGGTGTGATTTTGCCGGGGACTGTGATTAAAGCCTTTCAACGCGGATGTTTGAATGTCCATGCGTCACTTTTGCCGCGTTGGCGCGGTGCTGCACCGATACAGCGAGCCATTGAGGCGGGTGATGAATTTTCGGGCGTGACGATTATGGAAATTGTCGAGGCTTTAGATGCCGGCAGAATGTATCAAAAAGGCAGCGTACCGATTACATCCGATATGACGGGCGGTAAGTTGCATGATGCTTTAAGTGTTTTGGGCGCCGATTTGATGCTTGATGTCTTAAACCGTTTGGACGAGATAACGCCTGCCGCGCAAGACGAAACTTTGGTGACCTATGCTCAAAAACTTGAAAAAACGGAAGAAAAACTTGATTTTTCACAACCTGCAGATGTGTTGGAAAGAAAAATTCGTGCTTTTAATCCGTATCCGGCAACTTATTTTGAGTATCACGGTGAGCGTTTTAAGGTGTTGGAAGCCAAAATATTTGACGCGCATGGTTCGCCGGACGAAATATTAGAGGGCGAAAAAGCCCTTGTGATTGCAACAGGCGATAAGGCTTTGGAAGTTTTACAAATTCAGCGTCAGAATAAACGATTAATGCCGATACGGGAACTTTTGCGCGGTATGAATTTTGTAAAAAAGACGATTGTGTGACGATTGCTCTTTATTTTTTGAAAAAAATATAGTAAGGTTGAGGTCTTGTTTTAAGAAAAAAGGATTTTGTTATGTCTCAAAATATGACGTTAGCGCGTCCGTATACTTTAGTGGAAGAAATTTGTAATTGTTCAATCCACGGTTTAGGCATTATTTTAAGCATTGCCGGTTTGGTTGTGTTGGAGGCCTTTTCATCTGTCTACGGCAATGCGTGGACCATCACATCAACGGC
>JAGCTK010000161.1 GCA_017963715.1 Alphaproteobacteria bacterium
CCAAACCCGCGCCCAAGCCCGAGCCGAAACCCGCGCAAAAGCCCAAGCCGGAGCAAAAATCAAAACCTGAGCCCAAGCCCGAGTCGAAACCGGCTAAAAAAGAGCCGGCCAAACCCCAAGAAGTCAAAACCGTCACCAATCCCTTAAAAAGCCTGATGGACAGCGTAAGCGCGATGGAAAAAGAAATCGGAGAGCAAAATTCACCTGCAGTCATCAAAACAGGCACGCAAGTTGCCAACATGGGCGTTGAGGGCGGCACCGGCGGCTCATATTTTTCGGAACTGACCATCACCGAAACAGACGCCATCGCAGGCCGTCTTCGCGAATGTTGGAATTTAGACCCCGGCGCCCGCGGCATCGAAAATATGATTATTGAAATTCGTGCCTTCTTAAACAAAGACGGCACCGTCCGTGACGTCCAAATCGTTGACAAAGCGCGTGCTAATTCGGATACTCATTTCCGCGCCATTGCCGAAAGCGCAAGACGCGCCGTCATCAGTTGTCAAAATCACAACAATGTCAACATTTACAAAATATTTGCCGACAAATACGCCGACAAATATAAGATGTGGAGCACGCTACTGTTAAAATTCAACCCGATGGACGCAAGCGTGCAATAAACTTTGCACAAAAAAACCGCCGCTTAAAAAACGGCGGGAAAATGAAAAACAAAAAATAATTGTCAATTTTCAAGTGTGCGACGCAAGGCGTTGACGCTCTCGGCCAAACTGACGTCTTCGCCGATTAAGCCCTCAACTTTACGCACGGCATGCATCACCGTTGTATGGTCTCTGTCAAATTTGCGACCAATCTCCGGCAGTGAGCGTGATGTCAATTGTTTAGCCAGATACATCGCAATTTGGCGCGGTCTGGCAACCGTTCTCGCACGACGTGACGACTGCAATTCTTTAACCGAAATATTAAAGTATTCCGCCACTTTTTTCTGAATTTCATCAATCGTGGTCTTGCGGTCAATGGAACGCAACATATCTTTTAAGATATCCTGTGTCATATCAAGCGTAATTTCGTTTTTGGACAACAGTTGCGAATGTGCCACAACACGCTTGAGCGAACCTTCCAATTCTCTAATGTTCGAGGTCACTTTTTCGGCCAAAAATTCCGCCACTTTTTCGGGCAATTCGATACCCATTTGTTTGGCCTTATATTTTAAAATGCTCATACGCAAATCAAAATCGGTCGGATGAATATCCGCAACCAACCCGCCACCTAAGCGCGATTTTAAGCGAGTCTCGATTCCTTCCAAATCTGTCGGTGACTTGTCGGCCGAAATAATAATCTGACGGCCTTCCTCAATGAGCGAATTAAAGGTGTAGAAAAATTCTTCCTGCGTTGATTCTTTGTTGCTCATAAACTGCACATCATCAACCATCAACACATCAACCGCACGGAATTGCTCTTTAAATGCGGCCGTATCTTTATAGCGCAGGGCTTTCACAAACTTAAACAAAAACTGTTCCGCTGACAAATAAATTACGTGACGTTTAGGATCCTGTTGTTTGATATGCCATGCAATTGCGTGCATCAAGTGTGTCTTACCGAGCCCGACTCCCGAATATAAAAAGAGCGGATTAAACGACACACTGCGCGACTCTGCAACTTTACGGGCAGCAGCATAAGCAAATTCGTTTGTTTTGCCCACCATAAAAGAATCAAATGTATAATTCGGGTTCAGCGGTGCCGACAATTGCATAAAACCGTCATGCGTATCATAACCGTTATAATTGCTGGCAAAACTCATCTCCGGCATATATATATTTTGCGGAGTCGGTGTCGAAGAAATCTTTTTTAATAAGGACGAATCGGCATTGGTCGCACGCACGATAAAATTAATTTGTCTGATATTCGGATTTTTACGTTCCCAAATTTTATGGATTCGGTCCGAATAATGTGTAATCACCCAATTTTTCATAAACGCTGTCGGCACGCAGATATTCATCACGCCGTTTTCATAATTACCGACACTCAAAGGTTTAAGCCAACTGTCAAAGGCGGTCTCACCGAACTCCATCTTCAGTTGATTGCAAATTTGTCCCCATTCATCTTGAACGGAACCATCATTATTTTTCAAAGCTTCTGCAGCCATTTTTAATTCCTTATTATGATAGTTAATCCGATTTTTGAATGTTAATAATTTCTTAAAATACGATCAATATTTTCTCGATACTAACCCCTTTTTTTGAAAAAACAATAGAACTTTTTTAGAACATTGCAATTATTTTTCTTGACACGCGATTCTTTGTAAAACAGCCGCGATTCGCATATGAAAGGTCAAAAAAAACACGCCAAAATCCGCAATAAGCGGAAACTTTGCGTGTCTTTAAATGACTAACAAAAAATAAAACTATAACGCTTTGATTTTTTGCGCTAAACGAGAAATGGTACGTGATGCCGTATTTTTGTGAAAAACGCCTTTTTGTGCGGCGCGCATCATCTCGCATTCGGCAACCTTAAATGCTGCGGATGCGGCATCTTTATTGCCTTCAGCAATCAATGCATCAACTTTTTTCACAAACGTGCGCACGCGACTTTTACGCATCGCATTGATAAGGCTGCGTTTGTTGTTTCTGACGATTCTCGTTTTTGCCGATTTATGATTGGCCATATTATTTATTCCTATTTTTATTCTTAACAAAAAATATTCTGCCTTGTCTTATAACCGTTTAAATGCTCAAAAGTCAACAATAATTTTTAAAAAAAATGAAATTTTCTTTGCGATTTTGATGATTATGCGCTAAAAAAGGCTCTATGATGCAAAAAAAAACAACGAACAAAAAAGTATTTTGCCCCTCAAAATGATGGCGAGCCACACGTTTGCGATTTTCCGGGTTGTCATGAAAAAGGCGAATACCGCGCCCCGAAAGACAAAACCTTAAAAGACTATTATTGGTTTTGCTTAGAGCACGTCACTCTTTATAATGCTCAATGGAATTATGACGAAAGCGAATCGCCAGAAAGCCACGAGCATGCAAGTCGCAAAATGCACTTTGGCGGTTTTTCTTCCAAAATCAAATATCAATTCGGTTATGATTTTATGGATGAACTCGGCGATTCGGTCTTTATCGAAAACGCCAAAACGCGCCAAAGAATGTATTTCAGCAGTCAAAACAGACAATCTGCGGCAGAGCTTGACCTTTCGCTCGAAACCTTAGACATCGAAACTTTGAAAAAACAATATAAAAAACTTGCCCGTAAATATCACCCCGATGTCAATGCCGGTGATAAGGTCTGCGAAGAAAAGTTCAAACAAATCACAACCGCCTACCACGACCTGATGCAAAAACTCCAATCAAGCCAAAAATAAACACCGGCTTTTTCTTAACCGGTGTTTTTTTATTTTTTCAAATATTATATCCGTCGTTATGACTTTTGTTTTTGTTTCGACATCGCATTTTGCAATGATATACCATGAAAGTTTTGCCCGCTGTGTTGTTGCATCAATTGCTCGTCTGTCACTTCAACCCAACGCTCAAATTCATATTTCAATTTTTCTCTGTAACTTGCAATTTCCGAGGGCGACAAACCTTCTTTTTTCATGTTTCTTACCGAATCCGCCCAATTGATAATGTCTATTCCGTCATCTTTCGAATCGACAGCCATATGGATTCCGGTCGGTTGATGCTTTGCCGAAAAAATATAATTTTCATCATCCACGCTTTGCCATGTTTTCATAATCTCGTCTGTTCGGGCTTTAATTTCTTCTTTCGTTTCATATTTAAGCAAACTTTTATCCATTTTGACTTTCCTTTTGTGCTAAATTTGCCAAAAGTATAACATATTTTTTGATAATTTCAAGGCGTTTTTTATAATCTGTCAAATTTATGTCAACAAAGAGTTTCTGATCGGGCCGAATTTTCACGGTTCCGAATGAACGATTAACAAAATCGAGCAAACCGACCACATTTGAAAACACATTGTTATGAAAAGCAATCAAAAATCCTTTGGCACCGGCCTCAATTTTGCCAATACCGGCTTGCTTACTCAAATGTTTAATCTCAATCATCGCCAGCAAATTATCAATTTCGGGCGGTACCGGGCCGAATCGGTCAACCAGTTCGGCTTTCATATCAAGCAGTTCCTCATTTGTCGTTAAGGCACCGATTCGTTTATACAGCCCCAGGCGTACACCCAAATCTTTAACATAACTTTCGGGTATCATCACCGGAATCCCAACCAAAATCTGCGGGCTGAAATCATCAACCGGCACACTTGTCTGTCCTTCCATCAACGCCTTTTGCCGCACGATTTCTTCCTGCAACATATGATGGTACAAGCCGATACCGACATCTTTGATATGTCCTGATTGCTCGGTTCCCAAAACATTACCCGATCCTCTGATATCCATATCGTGCGAAGCCAGCGAAAATCCCGCGCCCAATGTATCAAGCGCTGACAAAATTTCCAACCGCTTCATCGATGCCGGTTTGATTTTTTTCTTTCCGGGTGTTGTCAAATAGCAATATCCCCTCACCTTTGATCGCCCGATTCGGCCTTTGAGTTGATAAAGTTGTGCCAAACCGAACATATCGGCACGATAAACAATCATGGTATTCACGCTCGGCATATCAATACCCGATTCGATAATCGTTGTTGACAGCAAAATATCATATTTTTGCGCGGCAAAATCGGTCATAATATCTTCCAAATCTTTGGCCC
This sequence comes from Alphaproteobacteria bacterium, assembly GCA_017963715.1. GTDB lineage: Bacteria > Pseudomonadota > Alphaproteobacteria > RF32 > CAG-239 > UBA1254. Next base: position 4,675 of record JAGCTK010000161.1, read on the forward strand.
GCATCTGTCCGTGTGCCACCGCAATTTTAACCTCCGGCAACAATGCGCTCAATTCTTTTTCGAGCCCCGCAATATCCGACACCCGCGGACACACAAAAAATGTCTGACCGCCGCGGTATTTTTCGCGCAAAATCGCCTCTTTGATAATCACTTTATCAAACGGCATCACAAAAGTGCGGGCAGCCAAACGGTCAAGCGGCGGAGTCGCAATCAGGCTCAGTTGTTTCACCCCCGTCAATGAGAGTTGCAACGTGCGCGGAATAGGCGTTGCGCTCAATGTCAGCACATGCACATCCGTTTTAAGATTTTTGATTTTTTCTTTATGCGTCACACCGAAATGCTGTTCTTCATCCACAATCAAAAGCCCCAAGTTGCAAAATTTAATATTTTCACTCAAGAGCGCATGTGTTCCGATCACAATTTCGATATTGCCGTCTTTGAGGCCGCCGACGATTTCTTTACTTTCTTTGTTTGAGGTCAAGCGCGACAGCATCTTAACTTTAATACCAAATCCCTCAAAACGTGTCTTAAAATTGATATAATGTTGCCGTGCCAAAAGCGTTGTCGGCACAATCAGTGCCACTTGCGCGCCGTTTGATGCCACCACAAATGCAGCCCGCAGTGCCACTTCCGTTTTGCCGAATCCCACATCGCCGCAAACCAGTCTATCCATCGGCACGCCGGTATTCAAATCGGCCAAAACCTCATCAATCGCTTTTTTCTGGTCATCTGTTTCATGATATTCAAACCGCGCACAAAAATCATCATACAATCCGGCCGGCGGCATAAAAACATCGGCACTTTTAATTTGTCGTTCGGCCGCCACTTTGATTAAGCCCGTTGCGATTTCTTTGATTTTTTCTTTGACTTTATTCTTTTTAATTTCCCAAGCCGAGCCGCCCAACGTATCAAAAGTGATGTTATCATCATCGGCACCGTAGCGCGAAATCACCTCGATATTTTCAACCGGCACAAACAGTTTGTCATCATGGGCATACAAAATTTTAAGACAATCATGCGGCGCACCCGAAGCCACAATGTTTTCAAGCCCCATAAAGCGCCCGAGTCCGTGCTCAACGTGCACAACCAAATCACCGACATTCAAACTCGACACATCCGCAATAAAATCTTCAGCTTTAACTTTGCGTGTACGTCTGTTTTGCCGCGCCCCAAAAATATCCGTCTCCGAAATCACGCACAACTCGTCGCTTTTAAAACCACGTGCGATATTCAAAACAACCACGGCGACTTTTTTCATACCGCTCAACATCAACGCATCTTGATAACTTGCGGCCGCTACAATATTTTCAAGGCCGTAATTATCCGCAAGCCCCATCAACTTTTCCTCTGTTCCGGGTGTTGAAACGGCAATGACACGTTTGAGGCGACCGTTCATCACCAAATAATCTTTCAAATCTTCAAACACCTGCGCAACAGATATATTCTTAGCATGCGAAAAATCCCGACCCGGCACAATCGGCAGATTGACGGCATCTTCTTTGCCCGGCAAACTCAAATCGGTCAAAAGCACGGCTTTTTTATCTGCCATCATGGTATTAAATTCTTCTTTTTGAAGATACATCATCTCTGGCGCAATCGGCCGATACACCAAGTCCGAACTTTGATCATCAACTTTTAAGGCCTCAAGCCGCGCCATATAATAGTCATAAATACTCTCAACTTTGGCCTCAAGCGCTGCCTCAACATTTTGGCTCAAAACCACATTTGCCATCGGCGCATAATCAAAAATATCGGGCAAAGGCTCATCATAAAACAGCGGGAGCCAATGCTCGTAACCGATATATTTCACACCGTTTGAGATACTCTCGTAAAGTTCATCTTTTAAGCCGGCCGCACCAAAATTTTCAAGATATGCCGATCTGAAGTTTTTGATACTGTTATCATCCAAAATCACTTCCGAGCCCACCCCGAAACGATACGAGTCCACCTCGCCTGTTGTGCGTTGGCTCATCACATCGAATGTGCGGATTCTTTCAATCGTATCATCAAACAAATCAAGCCTTAAGGGCACATCGTTCGAGGCCGGAAAAATATCAATAATATCACCGCGCACGGCATATTCGGCCGGCTCCATCACCTGCTCAACTTTACTGTAACCATTGATAAAGGCATAATGCACAAAGGCGTTAAAATCAAATTTTCCGCCAACCGAAAGCACCCGATTCGTATTTAAAAATATTTTCTTTGGCGGCAATTTCTGAATCGCCCCGCCGACACTTGTGAGTAGCAACCGAGGCTTTTCAGCATTGGGATTGAGTGCAAGCGCGGTCAATGTTTCAATACGTTTTGAGATGATATTGATATTGGGCGAAACTCTGTCATACGGCACGGTATCCCAAGCGGGCAAAACCAAAATTTCCGTTTGAGGTGTCAAAAACTTCAAGGCATCCGCAAGATCTTCCAGTTCTTTACCGTCGCCTGCCACAAACAAGATGTCGCTTTTGCTACAACTGATCATATCGGCAAGCAAAAAGGCATTATACCCAACCGGAACGGAGGCTAACGTTTTTCCCTTATATTTTTCGATATCATACGCCATAACAAGGGATATAGCGGATTTTATCTTTCAAAGCAATCAAAATTTTTTTGCCGTCGTCCTAAAGCACATACTTCTGTCATCCTAGGCCTCTCTTCTGTGAATCCTCCCCCTTGCGTTCAGAATGAACGCTTCAGAGGGGGAGGCTCGGAGGGGGTGATGATAAATTTATCCTTATGAATCCCCCTCTATCATCCTCGGGTCACACCCGAGAATCTCTTTTATTGTCATCCCTCCTCAACACCCTAATGGCGTTGAGGTCAAGGGATCTTCAATTTTTTTCTTAAAACCTTTATTTATACCTAATCCTAAACCTCACCGTATCGGTGCCGGCCGCTTCAACAGCCTGGCGTGCTTCTTCAACGGTGTAGATACGTGCATGTTTCTTTTTGGTTAAAGACCAAGTACCGTTTTTATTTTGATAATAGGAAATACTGCCATCATCATTTTTCACAAACAACGAAGCCTGTTCAATGGTAGAATCGACGGAGTTTTGTAAAATGCGACTGCATGCCTCCACATTATTCTCAGAACAATACACATTTGCAAGTTTCGGATTATAATTAAAAAGTTGATCATACATTGCGCCATCACCTCTTAAAGAAAATGATGACGGCATTTTGACTTCTCTTAATTCATCCATATGCCCCATCACAAACAATCCGAAAGATGTCACCGTATCTGAAATTGTAATGGTTTCAGCATTAGGCATAAATTGAAAAAGTCTTGTGCCGAGAGAAGTGATTCCATCCCCGACCACAATGTTTTTAATTTGCTCTCTATATGCGTGCCACGGCTTGTAAGTCTGCGGAATTAAGTCTTGACTTTCAATACTATCATCGGGGCCATAATTATACGTATCTCCGGTTCCTGTAATACTTAAAGTTCCGTCATCTGAAATTGTCCAATGACAATCGTCACCGCAATCATCTCCCGAAGCAATTGTGCCGGCTTGAGCCAGAAAACTCCAACCAATACATACGATTACCAATATCTTATACATTTCATTATCCTTTCAACTTCTGCATATCATAAAAAAACCGTCTCAAATTCAGAGACGATCAGGGAGTTCGTAAATCATGTTCTGTGTAATGACTATCACGACCTTTAGTTTTAACCTGTACATACGTCGCAATCTCCCCGACCAATACGGGGATTTAAAACCTAAAAAGCACCCTTGATAGGATACCTTTCAGGCATCACAGAACAAAGAGCCTACGACAGCCCTGAACCTCTCGGTTCTTTTTAAGACAAAGAAAGCAAAAACTTCCCTCATCTGACTTCAGAGTACCGTACAACCATATTATTGTCAAGTGGAAAAATCCGTGCCGGCAAAATTTTGCCCGGCAACCAAAATCTTATTCATATCTCAAAGCATTAATCGGGTTTAACATCGAGGCTTTATAGGCCGGATAAAATCCGAAAAATAAGCCGACCACACCTGCAAATGAAAATGGCAAAATGATATAAAACACCGACACCACGGCATCAAAACTGCTCAAAACCGACACCAAACCCACACCGATGAGCCCGACAGCCACACCGATTAATCCGCCGATAAGTGACAACACGAGCGCTTCGGTCAAAAATTGCAATCTGATATCCCACCTTTTGGCACCG
>JAGCTK010000162.1 GCA_017963715.1 Alphaproteobacteria bacterium
ACAGAGCCGGTCGACGGTGCAGCCGGTTCGGGCGCAGGCGCAGCCGGCGGTTCGTGGTAAACGGGAGCCGATGAAACAGGCGCCGATGAAATAGGTGCAGTCTGCGGTTTCGGACGCTTGATTTTGCGCATCCGACGGTTGCCGATGATAACTTCTTGTCCTTGTTCAAAATTGTCAGCCATATTGTGTCACCTTACTCAAAGATTGTTTTTGATATTTTCATTGGTTTTAACGGTTTTAATCAAACGAGGCACCATAAAGATGACAATCTCGCTTTTAGCACCGTATGGCGAAAAAATTTCATGCGGTAAACCGATAATCATAAAGTTTTCACCCAATCTGCTGTTGACCTTGAAATTGGTAATTTGACCGCTCGTTGTCTCAAGCGTGATTTGAGAAGTGATGCGGTTGTTGCCGTGAACAAATGCCTTGGCCAAAACCGAAAGTTCCGATTTTGGGTCGGACATGGCGCCGCATTTGCCGACATCAAAACGTGAGGTCCATAAATCCGGCACCACAAACTTGCCTTCCGAAACGGCTTCGATGCTTGCTTTTTCGCCCAAGAAACGACGCAATGTTTGGAGATTGATGTCGTTGGTGGTGGTCAAAACACGGCCGATGACACCTGTTTGAGCGGTTGTAATCGAGCCGAAATTAAAGGCATCAAGCAAGCGCTTCCATTCAATATCGCAACCGTCATAAGGCGTGATTTTGAAGACATTGATGTCATAAGCAATTAAGGTCGGGTTTTCTTCAAAATAGTTGATAAGTTGTTTGGTCTTGTTTCTGAGTTCGACATCTGCGTTAAACGTGATGGAATAATCCACCCAATCGGTTGTCATATCCGTTAAGCCGGCGCCTCGCAAGACATCAAGCAAGCCCAAAATAATCGGACGTGTCTTCGGAACGTAAACAATTTGTTCTGAGCGCTTGGAAAGCGTCATCACTTTTTTGTCGGCATCATAGGTGTAAAAAATGCCGGCCGCATTGGTAATCATATTGACAACATCGGTGAGTTCACCTTTGAGATCTTCACCGGAAACCGGCGCATAAGGCGCATCTTTGGCCACAAGCGTAATTCCCGCTTCTTTGGTCAGTTGGACAAGTGCTTTTTCAGCCGACATTGTCTCAAACGTAAAACCGGTCACTTCCAAACGAGGCAACTCATCGGAATGTGTCACAGATTGTAACTTAAAATCGGTATTGTTAAAGGGAAGCGTCAAAATAAGTTGTTGTGTGCGCCAATTGACGTTGCAACGAAGAGGTGTTTCCAAATCAAGCGCGTTGGCACCGTCGGGTGTACGAATGGCGCTTTTGCCGAGCGGTAAATCAAATTCGGCATTGTCCGAGGCTCTCGGCTCGGGTGACCATTCTTCAGGCTGATGCGAGCAAGCACTTAAAGCCAAAACAAAAGCAAAACTTGCGAGCCACTTCATATATGTCATTTTTTATCTCCGGGTTCATCAAACTGTTCATAAACGACGTCAGGATTTTCCTGTTTATTTTCTTCCAATAATTTAGCCATCAAATCATCAATATTCATACCGGCACCGACCGTGGGATCAACGGCTTTGTCGGTGTTGCTCATAATCTCTTTGACTTTGGCGAGTTCTTGCGGATCTTGCTTGACCATTTCGGGCGAAGAATTGTTTTCAAGTTCCTGTTGATATAAGGCTAAATTTTCTTCTAAAGCCTTGACGCCGCCTGCAATCTTTTTTTCCACATACGGATAAAGCGCCTTTTTGGATAAAATATATTCACCCGTTTCGCAAATTTCTTCTACGACATCCAAAATGTAGTGGTAAAACGGATATTCCTCCATGGCGATATTGCCCATACGAATACACCGTGCGGCAATACGCGAAATCGTCATATCATAATAGTCTTTTAAGATAAGATAGTTTTCGATGTACCAAAGGTCTTCTTTGACAACGATATCCGAGTTTTTATCTTGAGCCATGGTTTACTCCTAACATACTGTTATTTAAGCATATAAAAATCTTTTGCATTTGTAAACGTCTTTTTTAACCTTGTTGTGTATCGGTTGAATTTTGCGGTGCATCTTGGTTGGAATCATCGCCGGCATCCGAAACTTCGGAAGCATCAACTTGCGTTGTGTCGGAAGATTCGGGCGTATCAAGACCGGTCAGATCTTCTTGCGTTTCATTAGGCACTTCAGCGGCCATAAAGCGCTTGAGTAAACTGGCCGAACTTTCGACCTCAACGGGTGCCTCTTCATCGGACATCGGGGCGGGAGCAGGCTCTTCCTCGGGCATCGAAGCGGGAGCGGGCTCCTCGTAGGATGATGTGTCCGCTGTTGTCAAATCGGCGGTATTGTCATATGTTTCGACACCGGCTGTTTGGTCAGTTTGGTCTGCCATCGAGGGGTCATACCACATTTGATTTTGGTCATCTTGGAGGTATTGCTCATCATAAGCCATCTCAGAGTCTTGCGGATAGTAGACCATTTGCTCGCCACCGTCATCTGCCCATTGTTGAGGCATTTCATAACCTTGCATATCATAAGAGGAAAGGTCATCTTGCGTCTCTTGAGGCATTAAGACATCCTCGGTCAAAGGCATCGAGGCGGCATTGTCTTCTGCCACAGGAGCCTGTTCGGGAGCGGGCTTGGCGGCAGGTTCTTCGGGCGTTGCTGCTTCGACTTGATTTGTCGGTTCAACTTGTGCCTCGTCTTCGGGAATTTCGACATATTCCCATTCACCATCACTGTCGGAATTATCATCTTCAACATATTCCCAATCCCAATCTTGATCTTCATCTGATGATGCCGTGGCAGGTTGACTGACCGGCATGGTTTCGGAATCACCGTCCAATGAGACCGGTGCATCATCAATATCATCAAGTGAGACAGGGGTGTTATCGCCAAAAGCATCAATACTTTCATCATTGTTAAGCATCGTGCGATTGCTACGACGTTCTTTAATGGAATGGAAGAGGCGGCGTGTCAAACTCATCAATTTTGAGGCTTCAGTATTGTCGGTTGCATCTTCTGCCGGCTTGGTATTCTCTCGCTCATCGTCGTCTTGAACCTCGTCATCATCCTCTTCATCATTTTCATCTTCGATCTCAATATGAGGCTCGGGTTTTGGTTTTGAGAACTTCTTGTTGTGTTTTGACTTAGATTTTGATTTTTTGGAGGGTTTTTTGACCTCTTCAATCTCATCTTCTTCAATATCGTCTTCCTCGTCGTCATCAAAATCCTCATCTGTATCTTGAATGATTTCATCAGATTTTTTGAGAGAAGATTTGCCCTTAAAAAGATCTTTTAAGACATTGGCCATATTGTTTTGAGATTGGACAAGCGCATCCGTTAAGGCCTGAATGTCTTGCTGATGACGATTTTCGCTTTGCTCAATGATGTCTAAAACAGAGGCGGAAGAACCGTCGGCAGGTGATCTTTTGTAATCATCAAGACGTTTTTGATTGAGTTTTTTGGCATTTTTTGCCTTGGCGGCTTCTTTGAGCCTTGAATCTGTGATGCCTCTTTTTTCTTCAACTTCAGCAATATGGTTTAAGAGCAAAGAACCGCCAGGTAATGTGCTGAGCAAAATACGAATATCTGCCGGCATTTCCATAAGGGAGTCATCAAATTCTTCTTGCCGTGTTTCGTTAAAGATATGGATTTGTCGGTAGATGTTCAAATACCGTTGCGCCGTTAAAATCGGGTCTTCCGAATCTTTATGTTTGCCGCTGAATTCGGCATTTTTCTTTAAATCACCAGCCATTGTTGTTCCTTGCTTGATTTAGTCTATATGAGGCATTTTAATCGGATAAGTGTAAATTTCAAGTAAAAAAAACACATTTTTTTTGCACTGATACAAAATAAATATCAGTTGCAAAAAACACTCGAACAGATGTCGGCAAAAATCAGTCGTTAAAGTCTTTTAAAACCTCGCGGGCAAAGGTGCGCAAATCGGGGTGATTGATTAAACTGAGTTTGAGGTTGGCCTTAGCCAAATCTTGATTGGTGCCGCAATCAAACCGCTCGCCTTTGCATAAAACGCCGGTCAATGCTTCTCCCTGTTGCACGGCCAAATTGATGGCGTCGGTCAAATTGATTTCACCATTGGTGCCTTTTTTGACTTCGGGCAACAAGTCCATCACGATATTGGGCAGAATGTAGGGCCCCATGCTGGCATAATTGGAAGGCACTTTATCTAAAGCGGGTTTTTCAATCAGCCCTTTGGCATATACCACATCACCGTCACGTTTGGCATCGACTAATGCGCCGTAACGTACCATCTCTTCGCGCTTAAATTCCATGATATTTTCGACAATGCCGCCGGTTTTTTGATAAACATCAACAAGTTGCTCTAAAATGGACGGGCCGCCGAAATTGAGATAAACATCATCCGGCCACATCACAATAAAGTTGCGCGAACCGACAATTTTTTTGGCCATCAAAATCGCGTGACCGTTGCCTAAAGGCTTGTCTTGAAGGGCAAAGGAAAACTTCATGCCTTGAGGAATGATATCCTCCAATACTTTTAACAAATCGAGTTTGTTCTTTTCTTTTAAGTTGTTTTCCAAAAACGGGTAGGGCGCATAATATTGTTCAAACATGTGTTTGCAAGACTGGTCGCTATAGATAAAAACAATCTCTTTGATGCCGATGGTTTTACAGGCCTCGACGGCATAGGCAATAATCGGGATATTATCGAGTGTTAAAAAGCCTTTGTGCAAAACTTTTGTGGCAGGCAAATTGCGCGTCGACAAACCGGCCACGGGCAAAATACAAACTTCCGGTTTTGAAAACATATGAGACTCCTTTTGGTAAAAAGAAAATAATGTTTGATGTCGACAATATAACCGATTTTGATGAAAGAAGCAAGAGTTATCACTAAAAATTATTTTGTGCCCAAATCGGCAATGATTTCTTCGGTGATTTGCTTGGCATCGCCGTAGAGCATCAACGTATTTTGTGCAAAAAACAGCGGATTATCAGCGCCGGAGTAACCCGCGGCCAAAGAGCGTTTGACAAACACAACCGTTTTGGCTTTGTAAACCTCTAAAATCGGCATGCCAAAGAGCGAAGATGAAGGGTCGGTTTGTGCAGCGGGATTGGTGATATCGTTGGCGCCGATCACATAGACCACATCGGCCGTTTCAAAATCGGGATTGATTTCTTCCATCGAAAAGACTTGTTGATAATCAACTTTGGCTTCAATCAACAAAACATTCATATGACCGGGCATGCGGCCGGCAACCGGATGAATGGCAAATTTGACTTCAACACCGTATTTTTTTTGTAAAACGGAAGACAGATTAAAAAGCGCATATTGCGCATTGGCTGCTGCCATGCCAAAGCCCGGCACGATGATCACTTTTTGGGCGTTTTGCAATAAAAATGCGACATCCGAAATGCTGGCCGTGCGGGCTTGCCGCGAGTTATCCGCCACAGATTGAGCGGGTGTTTGGGATGCAAAAAAGATTTTGAATATATTTTTGTTCATCGCTTTGCACATCACAAAAGCCAAAATCATCCCGCCGGCACCGACCAAGGCGCCCGTGATAATCAGCAAGATGTTGGTGAGCGAAAATCCGATACCGGCGGCGGCAAAACCCGAAGCGGCATTTAAAAGCGAAATCACAATCGGCATATCGGCACCGCCGATGGGGAGGGTGAGTGTGATGCCGAGGATTAATGCGGATGCAATCATCAAACAGGCAGTTGTCATGCTATCGTCAATACTGAAACGCACCCAATAAAATATAAGTGCTGCCGCAATTAATATATTCAAAATATTTGAAAAATTCGAGCGTTTGAGGCGATACCAGCCGCCGATTTTAAGAAAAGCAATGAGAGAGCCGGAAAAAACAACGGCGCCCGTAATGATGCCGACAGATGTATCAAACGTATGTGCCTGATGGCGCAAAATTTGAGCCGTGCCGACAAGCAAAGAAGACAATCCGCCGGCCCCGTTTAAAAGCGCTATCATTTGCGGTAATGCCGTGAGTTTGATGCGCCATGCGGTGTAAATGCCGATGACGGCGGCTAAAATCAAGGCGCTTAAAATGCCGACATCATTGCGTCCGGGAGCGACAATCAACGTTGTAATCAGGCACAAGGCCATGCCCGACATGCTCAAAAAATTGCCGCGCCGCGCCGTTTGAGGCGAAGAAAGGCCGCGCAAGCCCAATATAAAACAAATTGCCGATACGAGATAAATCAAAAAAATACTTTCAAAAGGCATCATCAATCTTTATCCTTTTTTTTGAACAATTTGAGCATCCGCTCGGAAACGGCAAATCCGCCGAAAATATTGAGGCCGGCAAAAAAGACGGCAAGCAAACTGACCAGTTCCTGCACATTAAATGTGTCGGCAACAGCGGCCATCCATAAAGCCCCGATAATGACAACGCCCGAGATGGCATTTGAGACACTCATCAAAGGGGAATAGAGCGCCTGTGTCACATTTTGAACGGCATAATAGCCGATCAAAAGTGCAAAAATAAAAATGTTGAGCAGAAGTAAAAAAATCATGGTGCAAGCCTTGTTAAAAATCCGTCCGAACATGCTAAAACGGCGCGCATAATTTCATCGTTGCTGTCGGTTCGTTTTAAATAATCAAAGGTTTGCAAAAACGCGTAAACGTTGTTGGAAAAAAATGTGCTGGCACAAAAGGGGAGTTTGCGCTCAAAATATTTGTCTTTAATCAAAATAATATCTGTCCGCTCAAGATTGTCTTCGATATTGCCGCCTGCCAAATCAATCAAAACGGCAGGAGGGGGAAGTTTTTGCATATCTTTTTTGGTAATAAGAACGGGCGGTTTTTGCCCGATGACCTGTGCCGCGGTGATGATGATATCGGTATTTGAAAGTTCGGATGTAAAATCTTGAATAAATTTGCCGCCGACGGATTCTATTTCGATTTTGCTTGACGCGCGAATATCCGTTGCGATGATATTCGTGCCGGCTCTTTTCAAAACAGATATGGCCTGCAAACCGGCAACACCGGCCCCGATGATAAGTGCTTTTGCCGCAAATAAATTGCCGGCTGCGGTCATCAACAAAGGTGCATTTTTTTTGAGCAGACTTAAAGCATCGGTTGCGGCTTTGTAACCTGCAATGAGAGATTGCGACGATAAAATATCCATGCTTTGTGCTCGTGAAATGCGCGGCATTTTGCCTAAATCAATGACGCCGATATCGCTTGAAACCAAATCTTTCATATCGGCTTTGTCATCAAATGAAGTCAGATTGCAAACAAGCCATTGTCCTTTTTTAAAAGAGTGCACATCCGATTTTTTGGGCGGAACGACAGATAAAATAATATCGGCCGTCAAAACGGCGGCTCTGTCGGTCAGTAGAGCGCCTTTTTTGGTATAATCTTCGTCGGTAAAAGATGACAGAATACCTAAGCCGTGTTCGGCCAAAACCTGATGACCGTCTTTGATGATTTTTCCTGTTGTGTCAGGGGTGGCGGCAACGCGTGTTTCGCCTCGCAGACAATTGTTGACAATGCCTATTTTCATATTTTTTCGCTTTAATACGTTTTTGGACACACGTTGATATAATCGCTGAATGCGATAAATAAACGTGACACGTCAGAAAAAAATGAAAATTTTATTCAAAAATCAATACAAGCGTGTTTCTGGCACGACACAAAGTGTCGGCCTTGTCTTTTGAAACCGGCAAAGAAAGTTCGCCGCCGTAAGTTAAATCATAAGTATTGTCATTGATGAGCTTGATGGCATTTAAGCCGGAAGTTGCATCAAAATCGGAAGATAACAATGTCAGGCATTTGCGGCGATCAATGTTTTTGTATGTGATGACAAAATGCGTATCGCCGGCAATGGTCGAATGTCCTTGCTCGTCCCGACCGATTAAAATTTCACTTTGAAAACGACTGAAAATTTTGTTCTGTCTTATCAAAGAAGGCTCGAGTAATGTATGCTCAATGAGATAGGTATTATTTAAGCCGCGATAATCAGGTTTGGCTTGAAAAGCGGTACGTATCGTGCGACTGATGTCTAAGGCCTCGGTGGTTAAATTGTGTTGTTCGGAAGATTTTCCAAGCATATAAACCATCAAAATCACGATAAAGACACTCAACACGCAAGCGACAACGGCACCGTTTAATCGATGCCCGCAAATTGTCACTTTTTTGAAAAACAAGTCTTTCATGTGTTTAACCCATGGCAGAGGTAATTTGATCTTGCATATCAAACACGCCGAACACAGCCCAAGCAATAATCGCCGCCACGGTTAAAATGGCAACCATGTTCAAAATTTCGGCTTTTGCTCAATCATATAAACGGACTCTTCAAGCCAGTTGTTGGCCAAATTTTCCAAAGCCTCTTCAAAGTTATCAAGTTCGGCATAAATTTTGAGGTCGGCGATAATCTCTTTATCCGGAAATTGATGGCCGGCTTTACTTAAAGCCTGTCCCAAGTTATCACCGTTTTTAATAAATTTTAAAGCACCGTCGATACGCTCGATTAAATAACGGCTGGCATCACGCTTTAAGGACTGCATGGCGACGCTGACCGGCACACCACCCTTGACCAAAGCAGACAGTGCCAACAGCCATGTAATACCGACAAAGATTTTATATAATGACCATGGTGGAATTTTATCAAATTTTGTTCTGAGAGATCCCGTCCACACACTGATGGTGGAATAGATAATCAAGGCCACAATCGGAAAAATGGAAAAGGCCAATAACCAATTCTTTTGAACCCATTCGGACAAATCAACAAGGGTTTTACCTGTACCCGTCCAGTGCAAACCCGGAACGGCCTCTAACATCGGCGGCACCATATACACACCGATTGCCCAAATAATCAAAACGGACATCATAAACAGAAACGACGGATACGCAATAGCGCTGACAATCGGCCGGATCATTTTGGTCGAACCTTCGGAAACTTTAATCAAATTAAGCAAAGCATTTTCAAGGTTTGACACGTCACCGACAGAGAGCATCAAACGTTCACGATCGGGCGCCCAACCTTTGAGGGCATCCGAAAACGGCAAACCGTTTTGAAGCGCACGTCCCCAACTGGCCATTGCCAAAGCCATCGGTTCCCCGGGGTTTTTGCCGCCGTTGGTCAGACCATCATGGAGCATATCCAAAGCATCCATCAAAGAAAATCGGTTGCGAAGCAAAGAAGCTAATTTACGATAAATTTTCAAACGATTGGAGTTGGACATATTGCAAATAATCTTGGCATACCACACTTCAATCGAGCCCAATGAACTGATGGCTTGATTAAAACGACTTCTATGTTCTGAAACTTCTGGCATTTCTTTTCTTCCTAATAAATCGGACGTTGATCGAGTAAGCCGCACCACCGCTCAAGCTCATCCAAATCGATATTGCCTTTGAGCATACGTTCAATAGCGGCATCACGCAAAGTTCTTCCGTCAAGTTCACTGATCCAATAGTCAATGGCACGTTTGGTGTCGCCGTTGATCATCAGTTGTAAAAACATAGCATCCGGCAAGATAATTTCCGGCACGCTCATACGTCCGACAAAGCCTTGTCCGGCACAATATTTGCATCCCGGTCCTCTGACATAGGTATTTTCGATACCGTAGTCACCCAATGCTATTCTTAAGCGGTTAAATGACAAATCGTGAGGATCTTTTTCGCGTACTTTGACGGACTGTCTGCAGTGCGGGCATAAGCGTCTGAACAAACGTTGAGAAATCAATCCTTTAACTAATTCCGGATCGCCCAACAAATAAGGTTGAATACCCATATCACGAAGACGCGTGACGATGGCGGGAGCAGAGTTTGCGTGCAAAGTTGTCCACACGCCGTGACCAGACAAAGCGCCTTTGAACGTCAATTCTGCCACGGATAACGAACGAATTTCACCGATCATCATAATATCAGGGTCGGAACGCAAGGCCGCGTTTAAGGCTTTTGTAAATTCTTCTTCCTTCGATTCTTCATCGGTGGCGTTGGTCACCGGCATTTGACGGGCACCCGGAATCGGATACTCCGGCGGGTCTTCCACGGTGATAAGGTTGATTTCAAAATTCTTTTCCTGCAACAGTTTAATCATATTACGTTGCAACGTTGTTGATTTACCGGAACCGGTCGGGCCTGCAATAATGTTTAAGCCCACAGGAACGGCACGCAGACGGTAAAACAGATTTTCTTCATGATCACCGAAACCCAAGGCTCTTAAATCAGAACTGCCGTTCGGATTGTCATCGGCATACAACAGACGCATAACCAGGTATTGCGAACCAAATGCAATCGGGTTGAACTGAAGACGTATAGCGAGCACGTTGTGCGGCAACATTAATTTGCCGTTTGAACCGCGCAAAGGTGTTTCACCTAATTTTTGCGCACCTTGAAATTCGTTTTGTGCATAGTTTGAATCGGAAATATCTGCAGATGCAAATGCGGCACGAACAAACGCCTCGCCCCATTCTTTATTGTATTCCATTTGTCGGACCATCATACCGTTGATGCGAAACATCACACTTGTGGCTTCGGCAACAACAACGTGGACATCGGACACTTTTTGCATGGCAGCACGCGATACAATATTGATAAAGTCAATTTGTACCTGCATTTGCTCAAGTTCATTGGCTTCGACTTTGACAAAGCCGACACCACGTTCAGCATACGCATAAATGGCGTTAAGTTCGTTCTGGCTGACATATTGCGGCGGATGAATAAGCATCTTACGCCGTTTGATGGTCTTTTCAAAGTTGTAGACCAAACCATCAAACTTGTGGTCTTCGGAAACAAAATAGGTACCGTCCGAAAACAGCGCAAGCAAACGACGCGTTTCGTCAGTCACATTCAGTTTTGAATCATGGGCCGTAAGCAAAGTATTGCCGTTAGCAAACAAAACTTCAAGAAGATTTTTTTGTTCTACCGGCTCAACTGCTTCTGCCGCAAGATAAGAATTTGTCTGTTCTTCCGGTTGGTCCTGTGTATTCTCTTTGAGAGCCTCAGCCATTTTTTTTGCCTAATGATTCAAATTAATACCGCTATTACTTTACAAACATAGAATCTACAACGGACGGAACGGAATTCTCACGCACTAAATCGACACCACCGGCGCCCTTCGGCCCGCTGAATTCACCTGTACCGTTAATATTGTTCGGTTCGGTTTCCAAAGCAGATGTTGATGTGTAAAGAAAGTCTTTTAATCCGTTACGGTCAAATTGGACGTAATTAGGTGTAATTTCTTCAATCACGTGACCGGTTTGTAAAACGGTTCCGACTTTTGCCATAAATGAATCGCCGGCTTTGTTGATGAGTTTTACAAACAACTCACCGCCCTGTCCCGTAATATCCATAATGGCATATTCTTTTGCCACATTAATAGGCTTAATAAAAGCATCTGCCGATGATGAAAGAGAACCGTCAGCTGCGGTACCGCCTTCCGAAAACGGATTCTGCCCGCCTTTACGCGCAGCCTCAGCATCCGCTTCAATACGCTTTTTGAGCTGTGCGTTTTGTGCGGTCAAGCTCGCAACAATACGCGTGTGATTGGCTTGAGCCGTTTCGGCTTGTGCTTTCAACTCGGATGTCTCTGAAAAGACTCTATCCAAATCTTCTTTGTAAGCCGTACGCAACTTTTGGTTGGTATCTTTCAAATTGGCAATTTCGTCAAGCAATTTACCGTTTTGTTCAATCCAAAGCTGTTTTTGTTCAAGCATGGAATTCATATAAGCGGTCAAAGCTTTACGCTGTTTGACTTTTTCAAGTTCAATTTCTTTTTGTTTTAATTGAACTTGTTCTCTGATCACTTTTGCCTCTTGTTCTTTTTCCCATTCGGCTGCTTGTCTTTTTTTAGCTTCTTCCATTGCCACTTTTTCCTGCTCGGCACGTTCGCGGACGGCTTTGGCCGCTTCAACCTCATTCAAGATTTTTTCACGTTTGAGCTCTAATGTAAGCAAAGTTGTTTGCTTTTCAATGTCTGACATTTTATTGAACAGTTCATTGTTGGTTTGAGCTAAAATGGCATCACCGAATTTAGGCTCTAAAGTCTAATTCCCCGAAGACTTATGCGATCTGGGTGAAGGTTTGGGATTTGATCTTTGAGGAGCATTTTGAGCACCTTCTTCCGTACGTTTTTTAAGTGCAGGACGAGGGTTGGTATTATTGACAGGTGCATTGACCTGTGCCGGTTTGGCAGGCGCAGACGGCGCGGCGACCGGTAACGGTGCCTCAGCCTTCGGAGCGCCCATATCATTTACAATATTTTCCTTAGAAGGTGCA
>JAGCTK010000003.1 GCA_017963715.1 Alphaproteobacteria bacterium
AAGAAGAACGCCAACGGTCAGATTGTGGATGCAAGCGGTAAAGTGATTGGCATGAGCGGCAAGGAAGTCGTTTATGATGATAAAGGCAATGTAATCGGTTTCGTGGACGAGAACGGCAATGCTGTTGACTTAAAAGGAAATGTTATCGGTAAGAAGAACGCCAACGGTCAGATTGTGGATGCAAGCGGTAAAGTGATTGTCATGAGCGGTAAAGAGGTCGTTTATGATGAAAACGGTAAGGTTATCGGTTTCGTGGATGAGAACGGCAACGCGGTTGACTTAAAAGGTAATGTGATCGGTAAGAAGAATGCCAACGGTCAGATTGTGGATGCAAGCGGCAAAGTCATCGGCATGAGCGGAAAAGACGTCGTTTATGATGAAAAAGGAAAGGTTATCGGTTTCGTGGACGAGAACGGCAACGCGGTTGACTTAAAAGGTAATGTGATTGGCAAGAAAAATGCCAACGGCCAGATTGTGGATGCAAGCGGTAAAGTCATCGGCTCCGTTAAACAAGAACAAAAAGCGGCTAAGCGTTCGAAGCGTGCCGTCGCGTATGATGAAAACGGGCGTGCCATCGGCTATGTTGATGAAAAAGGTAACGTTATAGATTTTGACGGCAATGTGATTGGTATGCGCTTGGAAGACGGAACGTTGGTTGATGGTGATGGCAATAAAATCGGAATGGAAGGTGACGCTGTTGATTTGGTGCTTGATGAAAACGGCGGTGTCATAGGTTATGTCGACAAAGATGGTAACGTTGTTGACAGGGATGGCAAAAATATCGGTTATGTTTCTGAAAACGGCCAAATTATGATTAATGAAACGGTCAAAGTCGGTACCGTTGTGGAAACAAGCCGAGTGGCTATCGGTCCGAGCGGAAATATTTTGGGCACAATTTCATCGACGGGTGAAATTGTCGATGATCAGGAAAAAGTTTTGGGACGTGTGCTGTTAAACGGTTTAATCAAAGAGCCTAACGGTTCAAAAATCATCGGACAGGTGTTAAACGGTGGCACAATTGTCGATTGGGGTTGTCGTAAAGTCGGCGTTTTGGATACCAAAGGTATTTTAATCGGTGGTGAAAAAACAAAAGATTATCGTATTTATCCCGATGGTGCCGTGTATAATGCCCAAGGTTTATATGCAGGTGCCGTTGTCAAAACGGGTAAAGTCTTTGACGGGTCTTGCCAAGAAATAGGTGTGGCTGATGAAACGGGTACGGTGTATAATGCACGTCGTAAATACGTCGGATGTGTCAATCCGGATGGTCGTGTCTTAAATGATAACGGTGATATCATCGGTCAGGTTGCAAGTTATCGTCAAGCCTATGACGGCAGTGGACGTGTGATCGGCGTGATGAACAGTGACGGTCAGATTGTGCAAAACGGATTTACAAAAGTCGGGTGTTCAGATTTAAACGGCTATGTTTATGATGCAGACGGTGCGTATGTCGGCAGGCTGAATGACAATAAATATGTGTTTGATTTTGAAGGTCGGTTGCTTGGTTTGTTTGAAACCGACGGAAAGTTGCGTTTAGACCAATATCCGGGTGCAAAAATGTTGCTCTATCGTTATATCATTGATAAAAACAACAGACTCGTCGGAACGGCTTTCCCCGAAAGAAATGTTGTGATGACAAGTGATGGCGGAGCCATCGGGCGTGTGTTTGCAGACGGTTATATTTATAATGCCAAAGGTCAAAAAATTGACAAGTTATACGGTGAGGGTTCTTCATTTTACGGTGCTGAAATCGGTCGATTAATGCCGCAAGGACAGGTTGTCAATAAGGCAGGACAGGTTGTGGGCTTTGTCAATGATGATGGTCGTGTGATGAGCAGGTTCGGCGAATATTTGGGCACAATCGACACCATGGGCCGTTTCTTCGATTTGAAGAAAAATTATGCGGGAAAAGTGGTGGTTGAAGGTCCGGCTGTCGGATATGACGGTGCTTATTTGGGATATGTCGGTGCTGATGGCCGTGTGACGGATTTTCAGGGGCGTGTTGTGGCACTTGAAAACGGCGGCGGTTTAGTCAAGAGCAATAATGGTGAAGTATTGGGTGAAGTCGTGCCGGAATCTTTAATGGCAGATATGTTCGGGCATTATAGCGGATATCTCAATCATAAAGGTGAAGTTTTGAATTTGGCCGGACAGGTTGTGAGCAGTATTTTGCCGGGCGGCACCACAGACAAAAATTTGAGCGTGTTTTCAACCGGAAGTGTCATAGACTTTAACGGACAGGTGATTGGTTCGGTGATGCCTGACGGCGCGGTGCGGGATGCTTCGCATTTGCCGATCGGCCGCGCTTATCCGGATGGCAAAGTTGTTGACTTTAAAGGACGTTTAATCGGTGAATTGGTTTCATCGGATATTGTCATTTCAAATGATGATAAAGTTGTTGGTTTTGTGGCATTTGACGGCTCTGTTCGGGCAGCGGATAATAAAAAAATCGGTCGGATACTACCGGATGGACTTGCCATCGACGAACAAAATAACATCATCGGATTTGCTTTCAAAATCGGGACATCCGTGTTGTCATCAAGCGGTCAGTATTTGGGATATGTCGATGATAAAGGGCAGGTCATTGATGCAAAAGGTCGTCAAATCGGTTATTTAAAGAGCAACGGCTCGTTTATCGATAAAGATAAAAATATTGCAGGATATGCGTTGCAGGAAGTTGCGCAGAATCGGAGGAATTAACGTGTTAAAATTAAGGGCATTTAAGTTTTTTTCAGTTGTATTTGCATCATTTTGCATTAGTGCAACAGCATCTGCACAAGATATCACGGCGATTGATTTTACGGGACGTATTATCGGTAAAGTTATCCCGGACGGCACGGCTGTCAATACGGATAATGAAATTATCGGGCAATTAACGGCCGACAGTTTGATATTAAACTCAAAAGGTGATTTTATAGGCGGTATTGTGCCGCAGGGATTTGTAATCGGCAATGATCATAAATATTTTGGGGCGGTGGTTGCAGACGGAACGGTGCGTTTGCCGTCCGGTCGGATTGCGGGTAAAGTTTTGCCCAACGGCTTGGCGATTGATAATGATGGCGTTGTTATAGGCGGTGTGTTGTCGGGCGGTATTGTCTATAACGACAACGGACAGGCCACAGGTCGTTTGGCCGGCAATGGTTTATATGTCAATTTTGAAGGGCAGGAAATCGGTTTTGTCTCGGCAACGGGATATGCTTATCAAAAAACATCGACGGGTTATACATTGGATGGTCGTTTATTAACGGCTAAAACGGTCGTGTCACTTGACGGCGGTTTTATCGGCACGGTTGCACCCGGTGGTTCTGTGAGTGATTTTGAAGGTCATACGCTCGGCCGTATCCATGCCAACGGCTATGTGTATGATACAGACGGTAAAATTGTCGGTGCAACGGCTAAAAAAGCTTATGCCTTTGATAATGAAGGCTCGTATTTGGGCTCGGTTTCTTATAACGGCGATATTGTGCACGGTGAAAAAATGGTCGGTCGCTTGCGTGCCGATCGTCGTGTTGCGGACGCGAACGGAAAAGTCATCGGATTTATTGTGGATGTTAATGCAGTGGCCGTTGATGAAAAAGGAAATTATTTGGGATATTTGGCAGATAACGGTCGCTTTATGAAAAGCGGTGCGGAACCTGTCGGCTTTGTCGGCGCGAGAGGTAATGTGTTGAATGCCAACGGACAAATCATCGGACAAATCGCGGATAAAGGCCCTGTCTTTGATTATATCGGAAACTTAAAAGGTGAGGGTGCCTTAAATGGTCAGTTTGTATCGGCCGAAGGTATCAATTCCGGCTATATGCACGGGCATTTGGCGTTTGATTTTGCCGGCTTTCTTGTGGGCGGAACAATTCAAAATACATTATTGATGGATGCAACGCAAAATGTTTTGACCGTCGCGGGAATTGATTCAAGTATCACATTGAAAGGAATGCAGTTCAAACTTTCGCCTTTCGGCTATATTTTTAATACGGATAATCATATCGTCGGAAATATGCTTGATTTGGCCCCAAGTTATGACGAATACGGCAATTTGTTTGCCAATATCAGCCTCAATGGCGATATTGATTTGCCGACGGGCAAATCGTTGCGCCTTGACAGCAACGGATATGTCGTGGATGAAAAAGGCGAAATTAAGGCCATACAAATCAATCCAAAATATCTTGCCTTGGCTGATCCTAAAAATACCTATAAACTGTCGCAAACAAATGTTTTGTATGATTTGGCACAACATAAAGTGGCAAAAATTGTTCCGGAATATCAAATTGTGAGCGATATCAGTGAAAAGGCCTTGTTGCCGACCATCGGTGCGGCCGGAAAATATCTGGGAATTGTTGTTAATGTCAAAGGCGAATTGGTCGGTTATGTCAATCACCAAGGACAGATTGTCTATCAAAATCTTTCTATCGGGCATATCAAAGACAATATGGAGGGATATAATCAGCAAAATATTTTTGTGGGCTCTCCCGTGCCGTTTC
>JAGCTK010000163.1 GCA_017963715.1 Alphaproteobacteria bacterium
CTAAAATCCATATCCAAAATTGTCTTAAAATCTGTTAAAATACGCTTGCATTTGGCAATTTTTTTCATATAATGCGCGCAGAATTACAACCGCTGTTTTAGGAGATTTTTGATGGATAGCGAAACTTGTCTCGGTTGTCAGGTTGGCGAAAAATGGCGCAAAAAGCGCGGCTCGCTGATTATGGCATTGCATGAAATTCAAGGTGTCAAGGGCTATGTTGATTGGAAAGATGCCATGGATTTGGCCACCACGATGAACATTCCACTTGCACGAATTTACGAAGTATTGACGTTTTACAACTTCTTCAAACTGGTTGCACCGGGCAAGGCTGTTATTTCTGTTTGTACGGGTACGGCGTGCTACCTCAAAGGCAATGACAAAGTTTTGGAAAAATTCAAATCCGAGCTCAAGATTAAAGAAGGCGAATCGACGCCTGATCACCTGTTCCATTTACAATGCGTTCGCTGTGTCGGTTGTTGCGGCTTGGCACCGGTTTGTGTGGTCAACGGCAAAACTTATGGCCGTATGACACCCGAGCAGGTTCCTGCCATCTTAGACGAATGGCGTGAAGTTTTTAAGGAGGCTTAAGATATGGTTGATATGGCTGAAATTAACAAAAGATTTGATATTCACGAGATTGCCAAAAACAAACTCGCTGATATTGAAAAATATGATGCGCACATTTATTGCTGCCACTCAACGGGTTGTAAGTCTTCCGGCAGTGATGATTTGATTGCGCTTGTCCAATCTGTTTTAGAAAAACACGGTCTCACCGATCGCGTTCGTGTGGTCTCGACCGGTTGCATGGGTCTTTGCGCACAAGGGCCGCTCATCCGTGTTGAAATCAAAGGCAAAAAAGATGTCTTGTTCAAACGTCTTGATTTGGATGCCACAGGCAAAATTATGGAAGAATACGTCGTTCCGGCTTTAGATGGCGATGTAACATTGAGTGAAGACTTGCAAAAATATGTCTTGTCGCTTGACTTGCCGTTTTTCACAAAACAAGAAAAAGTTGTTTTGAAAAACGCCGGTCATATTGATCCGGAAGACATCACCGAATATATGGCACGCGGCGGTTATCTCGCACTTGAAAAAGCCTTAAAAACCATGACACCTCAAGATGTTGTCGAAGAGATTAAAAAATCAGGTTTGCGCGGTCGCGGCGGCGGCGGTTTTTCAACCGGTATGAAGTGGGAACTTGCTGCAAAAGTGCCGACCGTTGATGAAAAATTTATCATCTGCAACGGCGATGAGGGCGACCCGGGTGCCTATATGGATCGTTCCATTTTAGAGGGTGATCCGCATGCCGTGATTGAAGGTATGATGATTGCGGCTTATGCCATCGGCGCAACAGCCGGCTGGTTTTATGTTCGTGCCGAATATCCTTTGGCAGTCGAGCGCTTACAAAAAGCCATCCAAGCCTGCAAGAAAAACAGACTCTTGGGCAACAACATCATGGGCACAAACTTTAGTTTCAATGTTGACATTCGTCTTGGCGCCGGCGCATTTGTTTGCGGCGAAGAAACAGCCCTTATTCACTCGATTGAGGGTGCTCGCGGCACACCGCGTCCGCGTCCGCCTTATCCGACAAACAAAGGTCTTTGGAGCAAGCCCTCTTGCGTCAACAATGTCGAAACTTTGGCCAATGTTTCCAAAATTTTGCTCAAAGGCGCTGATTGGTTTGCCTCATTTGGTACCGAAACTTCCAAAGGCACCAAGGTGTTTGCCTTGACAGGGCAGGTCGAACATTCGGGCCTGATTGAAGTTCCGATGGGCACCACCATCAACGAAATTGTCAACGAAATCGGCGGCGGCGTGCCTGAAGGCAAAACCTTAAAAGCCGTTCAAACGGGCGGTCCGTCAGGCGGCGTGATACCTGCCAAATATATGGATATGCCGGTTTGTTATGAAGAACTCAAAAAACTCGGCTCAATTATGGGCTCGGGCGGTATGATTGTGATTGACTCATCATCTGATATGGTCTCGCTGGCAAAATTCTATCTTGACTTTACGGTTGACGAATCTTGCGGCAAATGCGCGCCGTGTCGTGTCGGCGGTAAACAGATGCTGACCCTTCTTGATAAAATCAATCGCGGACGCGGCAAAAAGAAAGATTTGGAAATGCTCAAACAAATTGCTTTTGCAATGCAAAAAGCCTCGCTGTGCGGCTTAGGCCAAACGGCGCCGAACCCCGTGCTTTCGACTTTGAGATTTTATGAAGAAGAATACAACAACAAATTGCTTGACGGCAAAGAATAGGAGAAAAAATCATGGTTAAATTGAAAATTAATAATATTGAAGTCGATGTTCCTGCCGGTACAAGCATTTTAGACGCGGCACGCAGTGTTCAGGTGGATATTCCGACCCTTTGCAAACACCCGGATGTTGATCCTTCGGCAGGTTGCGGTATGTGCATTGTCAAGGTAAATAGTCGTATCATGCGTTCATGTTGCACGCCTGTTTCCGAGGGTATGGAAATCATCACCAACGATGCCGAACTCCAACAGATTCGCACAACGGTTTTAAAACTCATTTTAAGCCATCACCCCAATGATTGCTTAAATTGCTCCAGAAGCGGCACGTGTGAATTGCAAGCGATGAGTGAACAAATGGGTATTGATCAAAACGAAATTATCCGCATGCTCTCCTCGGAGCCGAAAGACGATTCGACCAAGGCGATTGTGTTAGATCCGGCCAAATGCATTGTTTGCGGTCGTTGTGTCAGCATTTGTCAGAATGTTCAAAATGTTTGGGCATTAAGTTATTTACATCGTGGCTTTGTCACCAAAGTGACAGGGGCCAATGACAAACAACTGGCCGATTCGCCTTGCATCAAATGCGGTCAATGTGCGGCACACTGTCCGACAGGTGCCATCACCGATTATGACAACACGCAAAAAGTTTCGGCCTTGCTTGCCAATAAGGAATACACAACAGTGGTTCAAATTGCACCGGCTGTCCGTGTGGCTTTAGGTGAAGAATTCGGTTTTGATTTCGGTGCAAACTTAACGGGCAAAATTTA
>JAGCTK010000017.1 GCA_017963715.1 Alphaproteobacteria bacterium
ACAAATGAAAAATTTAAAAACGAAAACATCCCGCGATCATCAGCAATATTTTCTTTGGTCTTTTGGGGTTCGGCAGTATTGGAAGCCGGTACGGCATCATCAATAAGTGCACCGGCTAAATCAGCAGTTTGTGCTTTGACCAATCCGCACGACAGGCAAAGTAAAACGGTTAAAAAACATTTTTTTATCATAACAAAACCTCTTTAACACATATTGCAACGATTTAGGTTAATAAAAAGTGACCAACACACAGGTTTTAAGAAAAAAACACAATAAAAATATTGACAATTTTGTACAAAAAAAATATAATCATTCTGCAAATGTATTATTAACTAAATCAATAAATATGAGTATTATTAGAAAAAAGCACTTAGCTTGGAAAGTGTGGCGAAGGACTTTGTCCTCGGAAGATTTTTTGGTGTTGCTCAATTTGAGCACGGGTATGGGCTTTGGCTCGTGGAATGAGGGCAAGAGGGTGTTCAGACTTTTGAAACGCTATTTTAAGCAGCCCTTGACGCTCGAAGAAATGAATTTGCTGTGTGCGCCGGCCTATGATCTTGCGCAAGATGATTGGCTGATGGCAAAAAGACAAAAGCCGATGACGGGAATTGAAGAAAATGTGATGGTAAAGTATATGCCGTGGAATATTGTTCGTAAGTTCCCTCACAAGTTGTCAGCAGGTGCTCTTGCCGTGCTTTTTGCCGAAAGAGATCCGCTCAAAATTGTTGCGTATTGCCGAGAGTTTGATTTACCCGGCGATTTTGAGATGCTGCTTATTGACAAGTATGAAGAAAGTTTGAAAAAGCCGGATGAAAAAATGCGGTACACGTATTTAGGCAAAACATACTTTAATGCTTGGCAAACGGCTTTAGAGGCCTATTTGGAAGCAATGGATATTGCAGATCAGCGCATGCTATACAAAGTGGTGCAGTTACGCTTGCTCGATTTGAATGATCCAGAGGTAACCAAAAAATTGATTTTGCGTTCGAGTATTGTTGAAAATCGTCTGCATGAGGATGTGATTTGGCATCTGATTAACACCAACAACGTTGAGGCCGTGCGTCTGATTTTGCGCGAGAGTTATCTTCCGTCGAATGCTTTATCAGATTTTGTTGATCAAAAAATGCCGCAACTTCAACTTCAAGTAAGTTGGGCCAAGATACGACGCTCAGTGTATCTTCGAGAGCAAAAAAACAAAGTCTTCTTAGGCGCTTTGACATTTGATGAGCGCGAGATGCATCTTGTCAGAAAGTACGCTTTTCTTCAACCCGGGCATGAAAAAGAGTATGCCGAGACATACATCGTACCGGGACTTGGAACGTTCAAGCCGTGTATGTGCGCTTGGATTGGCTATTATTTTCCGGAATTGCTCGGAAGGTGTATTAACTGAAAAAAAGGAAGGTTTTGAACCTTCCTTTTTTTCATTCATCAATGTAATGACCCCAAAGCGGCGGTCTGTCAGGGTATGAAATTTGTACACCCCAGTAGAGTTTAATTTCAGGCTCATGGGTTTCAAAGAACATCGGCTCGAGTTTTTCCGTTTTTCTAAACTTTGACCTCACCCACATGTCCGTGTTTGTCCAGCGAAAATGATAAACAAGCACATCATCGGTGCAGGTGACTTTGGTTTTTGAAACGCTAAAATCTCTACAACACTCAATGCTTTCAAGAATGCATTCGTGATCGCGATCATAGCGGTGCTCTTTGTGAACGGTTTTTTCAAGCTGTTCTTCTTTCAGCGTGACAGCCTCGGATGCGCATCTTTCAGGCTTTTTAAAACGAACCGCTTTTGCCGGCACAATGTAGAGCAGATTTAAGTCAAGCGGGCAAAACATTATTCGGCGCGGGCGAATTGAAAACAATGATTTTCTTTCTTTGGCGTAGAAAACATATGTTCCCCAGAAATCAGAAAGGTCATCAAAGTTGTTTTTGCCAAGCATTCGCCCGATACGCACTTTTTTGCATCTGCAAAAACACTTAAAAAGTGTTTTCACTTCTTTTGCCGTAATCGTTTGTGCAAGCGGATCTTGACGCTTACGCAATTGAAAAATTTGAATATCCATAGATATGATAATTTAGAGGTTTGACAAATGTATATAAAAGCAAATGTTAATCTAGATGCTTTTGTAAATTTTGTCAAGTATAATTTTTATTGAGCAACAAAATCAACGGATAACATCAAAAAAAAGCCCTAAGTGACACTTAGGGCAAAAAATGCAGTTAAATGTTATCAACGACATTTCATCTTTTAGCGTTTGCTTCGCAGTTATTGCAACCCGTGCACAGCGAATTTTTGCAAATGTGGTATCTTTTATAATGCTTTTGGGAAAATTCATCTTTATCGAAGAAAAAATAACCCAATCTGACGCACAGATACACCAAACCATAACCGATAGCCACACATAACAAAACGTAGGCAGTGTAACTTAAAAACATCAGAGCGCGATAATTCCACTCTAAATGCAAAACAAGATTCTTTATGACGGATATAAACAACGGAAATAACGTGTACCCGCTAAAACACGTCAAAAAGAGAGCAACCCAGTTCCATGGGCTGATAATCCAAAAAATACCCGGAAACATGCACCAATGTGCATATGCCCATTTTTCTTTTTTTGTTAAAATTTTTCCCATATCTATAATATTTTATAATTAAATTTGCCTAATAATGTACTTAACGCTTTCAGTCTACCAAATTGTTGCGTTTTGTCAAGTGTTAAGTTTTAAGTTTTTTATTGCAAAACTTTTGAGGCTTAAGATATTTTTCCGAAGAGTTTTTTATCAAGCCTTTCAAGTTCATCAATGTATGAAGCAATCAGATTGAGACCGTGTTGCCAAAAATCGGGCGTATTGATATCAAGGCCGAAGGGGGATAAAATCTTGTCATAATCGCCGATGGCCGTTTGGCTCAATAGGTGTAAATATTTGTCTGCAAAATTTTGAACACGGCCTTGCTCAT
>JAGCTK010000018.1 GCA_017963715.1 Alphaproteobacteria bacterium
ATGTAAACCATTTAACATCCCTTGTTGTTCCTGAAGGAACTGTGGTTACGGAATACGCCTTTCCGAGAATGACAGCAGTCACACTTTATTGTACGAATGTTGATATGTGTTCTGGTTTTTATAAAAATCATGTTGAACCTTATCTCAAAGACAAAAGCGGGCTTTTTGCTTTAACGGATGAAAACGGAGAGATATTGGAAGATACAAACGGCAATCCGATTTATTATTTATCGGCAAATGATATGACAACTCAGAGCAATGCTTGTTTAGGCGGTTATCAGACTTGTGCCGAGCAAGCCCTCCATAACAAAGCGCTGGCACTTTTAGAAAAAGGAACAGTCTGTCAAACGCTTGAGATGTGCCAAGCACTTGTCAACACGGATTATAACGGAGATGTGATTAAGCTTGGCGGTAAAGATTATGCCTCACTTTCGGATTTACTCAAAGGCAACAGTATGCCAAAACGCATCTATACCGTCGAAGAAGCAAATGAGGTCGCCGGTAAAGTCAACAGAGTAACCATCCGCTACAAATGATTATTTTTTGCTGAGTTCATAGAGCACAATCGCACTCGCTGCCGAAACATTCAAACTTTCGACCGCGGGATTGATGTCAAGACGCACCAATATATCACACGCTTCTTCGGTCAGGCGCCGCATACCGGGGCCTTCCGCACCCATAATCACGGCCAATTTTGCATTTTTATCGACATCCTTTAAACTTTGCTTGGCATAACCGTCCATACCGACAATCCAAAAGCCGTTCTTTTTGAGCAATTCAATCGCACGCACCAAATTGGTCACCCGCACCAAGGGCACCAATTCCATCGTGCCGGCGGCTGCTTTGGCCCTGGCCCCCCTTTCAAACGGTGCATTTTTGTCTTGTACGACAACCCCTAATGTGTTAAACGCCGCACTCGAGCGAATAATCGCGCCGATATTTTGCGGGTCGGTCACTTGGTCCAAAATCAAAATTCGACATGTTTCCAAATCACGACTTTGCTCGATTAAATCTTCCAAAAATACCGTTTTTAAGGGCTTTGTGATCAGCACAAATCCTTGGTGTACCGCATTTTGAGGCAACAATTTTTCAAAGTCTTTTTTGGTTGAAATTTTATAGTTGATTGCTCCGAATTCTTTTTTGATTTCTGCCTCATTTTCGGGCAAAATCATCAGTTGCAACACCTCGCGCTTTTTGTTTTTAAGCGCCGACATCACGGCATGCCGCCCGTATAAAACCACTTGATTTGAAAAATTTTGTTGTCCCATTTTATAACCCTTTCATAATATCAATGGCTTGCGCTAAATACCCGATTTGATAATCGCCTTTGGCTTTATTTCCCAAAATAATTGATTTTGCACCATATACTTTGGCCACCTCAACGTCGGCTGCCCCGTCTCCTATCACAACAATTTCATCTGCCTTAAAAAGTGCAAAATCAAACAGCGCCTCGCAGGCAACCCGATGCGGCTTATCATATTCATATTCGCTGGCGCAAACGATTTTTGCAAAATATGTTTCAAAACCCAAATGTTTCAATTCTGCCTCGAGATACGGGCGTTTTTTGTTGGTCATCAAACGCGGCTCAATCTTATTATTTACGCAAAAATCCAACACTTCTTTAGCACCTTGGATGGCTTTGAGGTTATAAAGATGATGCGCGTTGATATATTGATAATATAAATCTTTGGCCCTTTTGATTTGCGTTTCATCAAAAAAACAGGCGAGCACATTTTTGTTCTGCGCTTTTGCTGTTTTTTGTTCAATTTCCTCTCTTGACGGCACAGGCAATCCAAGCGCTTGAAACACATATTTATATCCGCCCACAATCGCGGGATATGTATCGGCGAGCGTTCCGTCCCAATCAAAGACCGCATATTTTATCATCTTAAAACTTTCTCTTAAATATCTTTTAAAAATTACGGTTTACGATAAATGATATTTTCATGGGAGAGAGTATATGCCAAAAGACTTAAGAAATATTGAAAGAGAAAACTTTTTAGTGCAAAATCATATCGATTATGTTGATATTTTGCCGCTCAAAGTCGATGCATCAAGCCGCAAATACTTTAGAATTTGTTTGAAAGATGGCGCAACATTTGTTTTGGCAGATGATGAACTCAAAACAAACAGATTGCCCGAATTTGATGAGCTGTCCGCATTTTTTATTGCCCGCGGCATCCACGCGCCCAAAGTGCACGCCAAAGATTTTGACAAAGGTTTTTTGCTCCTTGAAGATTTGGGTGATGCCACTTTAACAAAGTTGTTGGCGCAAGGTGAGGATGAAGAATTTTTATACACGCTTGCAACCGATGCTTTGATTGATATTGCAAAAATTACGACACATCCCGCTTGCACCAAAGATTTAACAACCGAGCGCCTCTTAAATGACATCTGCTTTTTTGCCGATTGGTATATCCCGATGTCAAAAGGTCGGGGCCTTACAACAGCCGAACGTGCGGAATTTGTCCGTCTTGTCACGCCCTTGGCCGATTTGGCCTTTAAGGTGCCCAATCGCTTTGTGCTGTGGGATTATCACGTTGACAACGTGATGTTACCCCAAAATGCCGACGCTTGCGCCATTATTGATTTTCAGGATGCGTTGTGGGGGCCCGTGACCTATGATATTATGAGTTTGCTTGAAGATGCAAGACGCGAAGTGCGCGCCGACATTCAGCAAAAGATGAAACAAAAGTTTTTTGCCTCGCTTGACGGTGTCAACAAAGAAGATTTTGAAGATTCATTTGCGTTTTTGTCGCTGTTTCGGCATATGCGCGTTTTGGGACGCTTTACGATTTTGGCTTTTATCAATCAAAAGCCCCAATACCTCCAATTTGTGCCGCATTTATGGAATATGCTCTCCAAAATATTGGCTTATCCGAAGTTTGCCGCACTCAAAAAGTGGCTTGATAATGTTTTACCCGAAAAGAATCGCATTATCCCGACACGAAAACCCATCACGGAGGCCATGGTTTTGGCGGCAGGTCGCGGTATCCGTATGCG